>JBOHEL010000021.1:0-22577 GCA_050700995.1 Sciscionella sp.
CAGTGGTAGCGCCCGGATCAGCGTGTCCTGCCCCTTGCGCGGTACCAGCCGGGAAACGCACACCACCACCGGCCGCCCTGCCAGGCCATAACGACGGCGAATCTCCTTGCCTGCTTCTGGATCGGGCCGGAAGCGGTCCGGGTCGACCCCACACGGCAGGTACTCAAGCGCGGCGTCCGGACCGAACGCCGCCGCGATCCGGCTGCGGCTGTACCGGCTGACGAAGGACACCACATCGGCCTGATGACCGATGTGGCGCAGCGCCTGCCTCGTCACCGGAAACATCGACCAGCCGACCTCGTGCCCGTGCGTGGACGCCAGTACCCGCGCGGCCCCCGCAGCGCGCAGGCCCGGGGCCAGCAGCGCCAGCGGGGCGGCGGCTCCGAACCATACGGTCTCGCAGCGTTCCGCGCGCAGCAGATCACGCGCACCACGCAACACCGACGGCTGCCCTGCCATGATCCCTGGATGCCGCACCACCGGAAATGGCTGGGCGGCGTCGAACTCGGCGTGCATCGCGGGATCGTCCCGACGGCGTGAGGCATAGACCACCAGTTGCTCGGGCGGCAACCTGCTCGCCAGCGCGTGCAGATAGGACTGGATGCCGCCTGCCCTTGGCGGGAAGTCATTGGTCACCAACAACGTGCGTCGCACGCATCGGACCCTACGGCAGTCGAGATCAACCGAAACGGGTGCGCAGGAATGCCTGCCAACCGGCGATCAGCTGGCGATACGAGCGGCCCGTGACCTCGGTAAGCGTCGTGGCGAGCTGACCCGCCGTGAGATGCCCCGCGCCGGCCACTTCGTGATAAAGCGTCACCAGCCGCTGCTGCCCGAACCGCACAGCCAGGTACACGTTCATCGACCATGCCTGCTGGTAGGCCAGGTCCAGATCCTGCGCACCGGCATCGAATCGATCGTCGGTAGGCAGGCCCGCAGGCGGGCCACTGCTGCGTACCTCGGCTGCCAGCTCGGGAGCGGCCCGGACCAGCGACATGCCTGAGTCGTGGTAGCCCACGTAGTCGGCGAAGCCCTCCAGCATCCACATCGGGGCGCCGTCGACGGTATCGGCCCTGGTAGCGATGTGCGTGATCTCGTGCCGCAATATCACCCTGAGCGCATCCTGCGACAACTTCATCGCACCGTCCGGGTTGAGCACGACCCGCTGGCCGAGCGCGGTGTGGGCGGTGGTGTTCACCGCGTCCGCCACGGCGACCGCGGCGATCGAGTCAACGGCAAACTGCGAGCCGACCAGTGCGCGCATCTCGGCGGAGCTCGCCGGGACCAGCACCGCGACGCGCTGCGGCCAACCATTTCCCCAGACCGCGGTGATCGCGCGTACCGCGGAGTCGATCTCGGATGCGGCGCGCTTTGCGACGGTCTCGCTGCCGGGGTGGGCGAGCACCAGCCCGGATCGCACTCTGGTCACCACGCACGGCCCGAAGTCCCACGGGCCACGCCAGGTGTGCACCCCGAAACGATCCAGCGCCGTGTCCGACTCCAGGTACCAGGATCCCGCTCGCCGCGCGAACAGGTAGCCCATCGTCTTGGTGGTAGGCGAGGAGTCGACCCCAGCTAGCCCGTAACGCAGTTTCACTCGCGGTGCCCACAGCTGCGCTGCCGAACCGCGCATCCCTCGCAGCAGCGTGGTATCGACCGTTTCGACCGGGCTCACCTGATAGCTCAGCGTGCTGAAACGGACCTGAGCCAGGTTGTCGAACATCCGGCGCTGCGCCGCGAGGAACGCGGGAGCGGCATGCGGGTCAACGGTCGCCATGAAGGCAGCCCGATCACGATCCGACAGCGCCGTCGCCCGCCGCCGCAACAGCGCGGTGACCAGCGCCAACCGCGGGCGCGCTGCGGCCTCGGCCTCCGGCGCTGGCTGGTGTCGCCCAGCGGGTGCCACGGCAGGCGAATTCGGCTGCTGCCCCCCTGCGTGGGTGGGGGCGCGCACCAGCGTGATTCCCCCACAGAGCATGACGACCACCGCGGCCACCAGCCAGCCGCGGTACCGCTGCAACGCGGTCGGTTGAAGGCCGGTCACCCTCAGCATCGTAAAGCCAACGTGGGACCCGACCGGGGCCGGTATCTTGCGGGATACCGGCCCCGGTCGGGTACCACGTCGTGAGCCCTGGGGTCAGCCGGCGATCCGGCGAGCGCCGCTGTAGTCGCTCTGCAGCGGCTCCACCCGGACGACCTCGCCGGAGTTGGGCGCGTCGACCATCTTGCCGCCGCCGACATATATTCCGACGTGGTGTGCTGGGCTACCGAAGAAGACCAGGTCACCTGGCTGCAGGTTGCCGCGCGACACGGACTGGCCCATCTCGGACTGTGCTGCGGCGGAATGCGGCAGGCTGACACCGGCCTGCCGGTAGGCCGTCATCGTCAGTCCGGAGCAGTCATAGGAACTCGGGCCGTCAGCGCCCCATACATAGGGCTTGCCGCGTTGGCTGAGCGCGAAGTCCATCGCGGTACCCGCCGCGCCCGGCGGTCCGATGAACACTCCGGTGTCGCCGGGGTTGGCGAGCGTGGCCCTGTCCGCCCCACTGAGCTTGTTCAGCGCTGCCTTCACCTGGCTGATCTGCTGCTGCAGCGCGGTATTGCGATGCTTGATGTCGGTGATCAGCTGGTTGGCGGCATTGGTGGCGGCCTGCGCGCGCTGCTGCGCGCCCTGCGCCTGCGCTTGTGCGCTTTGCGCCTGGTTGGTCGCGTTGGCCAGCTTATGCAAGACCGTGTAGTTGTCCGACGCCAGCAGTTGCAGCGCGGACGCACGATTCAGGAAATCCTGCGGCGATTCTCCGGTCAGCAGCGCCGAAAGCTTGTTGAACCGCGCACCCTGATAGGAAGCGTCGGACAGCTGGTCGACCTTCCCCCGGAACTGACTCTCCTGGCTTTTCGCCTGCTTCTCCGCCTGCTGAGCGTGGGCGAAGTCGCTGTTCGCCTTGGTCAGCTCGGCCTGCTTCGCCTGCAGGTCGGTCTTGGCCTTGAGGTAGTCCTCGTTGAGTTTCTCCGCCTGGCTGGAAAGCTGCTTGAACTGGTGCAGCGCATCCGAGCTACTGGTCGGAGTTGGGTCTGCTGTTGCCGGTCCTGAGACCAGGCCAACTGTCGCGGCAATTGCGGCGGCTGCGATCGCCACTCGCAGTGTGCGCTTAAGTATGTGCGACGTCACGTCGCGCCCGTCTCCTTCACCTATCAACCGCCTGTCGGAACCCGTACATCACGCCGACCCGCGAAAACGCGCAGCCCCGGCTGAGGGCACACCGCTGCCCCAAGTGACACGCGCTCTCGCACGTCCACTGTGGACACCACAGGTGCTGGTACAGATCCGACTCGACTCCCCGACTCAAAGTCGATCCGGCAGTGACCTCCCGTCGCCCACCTGGTGTGGCGGACTGCTCTGCCGCGAGATCTCGGCCAGGTTACGAAATAGGGCGGGCCACGTCTACAGCGGGGCGCCACTTTTTCGCGAAGATGGGCCGGATGCACGAATGGAGCAGTGCATTTGCCGCGATCACATCAACGCGTGACCAGCACATTCGCTCAACTGGCCCGCCGTTGACGCCGTTCGGCGGAATCTGACGACCGTTCGGCGCAATACCGATGGCCCGGTGTGTCGTTCGTCTCATGATCCACGGCGATTGGTACCAATCGCAGTTTCGGGACCATTCCAGCACCCGCGAGCACATCGATGGCCCGCTGTTGCTCGGCATCCAACTGGACGGCAGGCGGTGCACCGAGAAGCACACTCACCACGCAGTCACCGCATCCCTCGCCGCGCACCGCGCAGCTATCGCAATCGATGATCACGCTATCCTCCTGTGTCTTGCGGGATCCGAACCCTTTCGGTCCAACCTCACCCGTTCAACAGGGAGGTTAAGCACGAGCACCGACAGTTTCTGTCGCGCCAGCGCGGGTGATGGGCTCCGCCCGCGCTCAGATCCGCCCAAGTCGAGCCAGCAGCACGGCGGAAGGCACCGCGTGCGCGCCGCGCCTGCACACCGAGTCCACGACCTCGCGATCCGATGTCGCCACCACCAGCGCTCGCCCCCGTGGCTCAGCGGCGACCAGCGAGCGGATCACATCGTCGGCGATCACCCCAGGGTCGGAGAACAACACCCGAACCCCTCGTGGCGCGGCAGGCGGCACCGCTACCACCCCCGCCCCGTCGAATACCAAAGTGACCTCGGCCGAGGTGCGGGCGGCCAGCGCGGCCAGCTGATGGATCAGCCTGCTTCGCTGCTCGGCAAGCGCCAGGTGCGGATAACCGGTTTTGGTGACGTTGTAACCGTCCACGATCAGGTGAACCGCGGGCAATGCCAGCAGGCGATCGAGCGCGGCAGGATCGGCAACCTTGCGCGCCCGCCCTCGCGCCTGACCAGCTCCCCTGACATCATCGGCCGGCCTGTGACCAGTGATCCGGCCAAGCGCCAGCTCATTGCGCAGCCCTGAAGTCGCGCCGTCCAGCGTGTCGAGTAGTAGCGACAGCCGCACCTCGTCGGCAGCCCTCGCATCTCGCGCCGACTGCCTCGCTACCTCGGCGTCCGCCACCGCCCGCAACGCCCGCGCCCGTGCCGCCTCCGCGCGCTCCCTCTCCCTGTCACGTTCCGTCGCCAAAGCCTTGAGCTCCAGTTCGGCCTCCGAACGGGCCTCCTGCGCTGCCGCCGCCGCGCTGGCGGCCTCGTCCCTGGCTTGCCGAAGCTTCACCCCCTGGTCCCGCAGCCGCTTGCGTAGCCGGTCAAGCTCGGCGGCCATCTGCTCGCTCTCCTTGGCCGCGGTGCCCTGCGATCCCGAAAGCTCGACCCGCAAGTGCGCCAGCTCCTCGGCCAGCTTCCCGGCTTGGGTGCGCGCCGCGTCCCGCTCGGCACGCAAGGCGCCGTCAGTGGCCCGGCGGGACACCAGCGCCAGGTAGCGAGCGGCGTCCCGGGATTCGGTCAGCACCGCAGCCACCGCGGCGGCCGTGGGATCGGTAGCGGCGGCGTCCAGCTCAACCAGGTCGAGCGTGTCTGGCCGGGCGTCGCGGCACCAGCGCACCACCGCGGCACGAAAGGCCGGCCGGGTGAGCGCCTCCAGCAGCGCGGCCCCACCAAGCCTCGCCCGCTTGGCGGGCGCGAAGCGGGCAACCGGCCGCAACGAACGGGGGATGTCCACGGTGGCCATCCCGTCCAGCGCGCTTGCCGCCAGCTCGGCGAGCCTCACCTTGACCGCCTCCGGAAGTGCACCCGGCTCCACCGGGAACGCCGCCGATACGTCTGCAGCCGTTGGCCCGCCTGCCGCCGGCGGTTCCGGCTCGGCATTCGGCTGCGGGGACATCCCCCCAGGGTAGTAGCGCACCCTTATGGCGCGGTAAGAGCCGCACAGCTGCCGCAACGGCAGCGGGAGAATTGTCGGACCGGTGATCTACTGTCGGCGCCGATGATCGGATACGACGCCGCGGCCACCGCCATCCAGCTCTCCTTCGACGAGCTGGGCACGCCGCTGCGGCAGACCACGTTCTGCGTGTTCGACCTTGAGACCACAGGAGTGAGCCCGCAGCGTGATGCCGTCACCGAGATTGGAGCGGTGAAGGTGCGCGGAGGCGAGGTGCTCGGCGAGTTCGCCACACTGGTCGACCCCGGCAGGGGCATCCCGCTGGAGATCGTGTCGTTGACCGGCATCACACAGGCAATGGTCAGCAACGCGCCAGCCATGAACGTGGTGCTGCCCGCGTTTCTTGAGTTCGCCGCGGGCACCGTGCTGGTGGCACACAACGCCCCCTTCGATACCGGCTTCCTGCGGGCCGCCTGCGAGGAGCACGGCTACCCGTGGCCGAGGCCCGCCGTGTTGTGCACCGTGCGGCTGGCCAGGCGGGTGCTGTCTCGGCAGGAGGCACCCAGCTGCAAGCTCTCGGCCCTTGCCCACCTCTTCGGTGCCGCGACCACGCCGGCGCACCGCGCGCTGGACGATGCCCTCGCGACCGTGGACGTGCTGCACGGACTCTTAGAGCGGGTGGGCCCGCTCGGCGTGCAGTCGCTGGAGGAACTGCTGGACTTCCTGCCAGCGGTCACCGCTGCCCAGCGCCGCAAACGAACACTGGCCGCGGCACTTCCGGAGGCACCTGGGGTATACCTGTTCCGAGGCCCGTCACAGGAGGTGCTCTACGTCGGCACCGCGAGCAACCTGCGGCGGCGGGTACGGCAGTATTTCACGGGCAGCGAGACGCGTGGCCGGATGCGCGAGATGGTGGCCCTCACGAGTGCGGTCGACTCGGTGACCTGCGCGCACCCGATGGAGGCTGCGGTCAGGGAGTTACGGCTGCTTGCCGCGCATCGTCCGCCGTACAACCGACGCTCCAAGAACCCCCACGGTGGCTGGTGGATCACCCTCACCGAGGAGGCATTCCCCAGGTTGTCGATGGTCCGGAAAGCGCGCCACGGCGCACTCGGGCCCTTCATCTCGCGTTCCTCGGCCGCCACGGCCGTCGACACCCTGCTCGAGGTCAGTGGGATACGCGCTTGCAACCAGCGGATACCGGCGCGCGATCCGCATGGCCGGCCGTGCGCGCTCGCCGAGTTGGGCAGGTGCGGCGCACCGTGCTCCGGCGCGCAAGACGTGCCGCGGTACTCCGCGGCGGTGGCGGCGCTGCAAGGACTGATCCAAGGCAGCGACACCCGCTTGCTGCGACGGTTACGCGAGCGGCTCGATGTGCTGATCGCCGAGCAGCGATTCGAGGAAGCTGCCGTGCGAAGGGATCGCCTAGCCGCACTCATCCGTGCGCTTGCGCGCGCACAACGGCTCGCCGCACTCGCCGCGCTGCCCGAACTGGTGGCTGCGGGACCGGATGGCACAGGAGGGTGGCACTTCGCGGTGGTACGTCATGGCAGGCTCGCAGCCGCGGGAGCCGCCCGCCGGGGGGTGCCGCCGATGCCCATCGTGGACGCCATCGTCGCGTCCGCCGAAACGGTACTTCCCGGAGGTGATCCGTTGCGCGGCTCGCCTGCGGAGGAGGTAGGCCTGGTACTGCGCTGGCTGGAACGCCCTGGCACGCGCTTGGTGCGCTGCGCCGAGTCGTGGTCGCAGCCCTCAGCTTCCGCCGCGGGCTGGCTGGACTGGGCCGACCACGCCGCCGCGGCCAGGGCCAGGTATCCAGCGCAACGCTAGTGTCCGGCGTGCCGCGACAGCGCCAAGACAACCGAACCTCCCACACGGAACACGCGCTAGCGACAGCCCATTAGGATCATCGCCCAGATACCCTTTGCTATCCAATGACCAGGAGGTCCCCGTGATCACTGCGTTCGTACTCGTACAGGTGGCCGCCGACGGCCTGCCGGAGGCGGCGCAGGCGATCGCCGACATCGACGGCGTGGCGGAGGTCTACTCCTGCGCAGGCAACGTCGATCTCATCGCGATCATCCGGGTCGCCGAGCACGAACAGCTTGCCGCGCTTGTCCCAGGCCAGATCAGCAAGGTCAGAGGGGTGCGGGGGACCGACACCCACATCGCCTTCCGCTCCTACTCCCGCTCCGACACCGAAGCCACCTTCGACATCGGTCTGGACGGTCAGGGGTGACTCAGGAACGGCCGGCCAGGAGCAGTTTCGCGACCTCGCTGTCGGTCTCGCGCCCGTCGGAGTAGCCGCCGTGGCCACCGAGGTTATTCATCACCGCGAGCGTGTAGCGCTTATCAGGGCCTGCGAACCCGACGGTGTTCATGACCCAGCCGGTGTCCTCCTCCGACCAGCCGTCCTTGTTGCCAGGCCGCGCCGACGGCCCTGTCGCCCAAACACCCCACTGCTGGTCGGGCGCCACGTTGCGAAGCTGCGCCACGATGTAGGCGCGGATATCTGACGGCAGCTCGCTCAGCACGTAGTTGATCAGGTGGTCAAGATCCTCGGGCGTGCACTTCTGGAATCCCCAGTACGGATAGAAGTGGGTGTAGCCCCGCTCCGCTCGCAGTGAGGTCATCCCGTACTTGCGGAAATCGTCATTGAACGCCATGTGATCATCACCAGCGTAACGGAACCACAAGGTGTCCGCCGCGTGATCGTCCGAACTGTGCAGCATCTGACGTATCAGCGCACGATCGTCTCCGCTGAGGTTGATCTCGCCCGCCCTGTCCCGAAGGAACAGATCGGTCGCCATAGCAAGCTTGATGGTGGACGCGGTCCACACCAGGTTGTCGGCGTACTCGTTGTGCCATACCTGCCCGGTGCGCCGATCCCGCAGCACCACTCCAACCATGCCCGGCCGCCCTTTCAGGTAGGACTCCACGGAATCGAACCGGCGCTGGAAATCACAGTCGAAGCCCGATCTCGGGTGGGGACAGTCCGCGGCGACCTTGCCGCTCGTCGGTGTGTCGCGCGATGGGCTTGCCATGGACGGTGACACGCTGCTTGAGCGAGCGGGCGTGGGCGGGGACACACCTGCCGAGCGGGCCCCCGCTGCGGCGGAGGAACCGGGCGTATCGGGGTGCGCGCCGCACGCCACCAATCCCCACAGCACGCCGAGAACCGGCAGAACTACGAGACCGCAGGCCGCCCGTGGGCGGCCCGCGGTCCTCCAACCCATGCTCAGTCTGACTGCTGCCCCTGGCCTGCGGTCAGCTCACCTGCGACACCGTCGCCGCTCGACGACGCGTCGGCGTGCGCCCGCTCCAGTGCGGCCGTTTGGTCGGCCGGATCCGGACGCAGCAGGCTGCCGGGGACAGGGCTGCCCGCGTAACCGAGCCGGTTCATCTTCTTCGGGACCGAAGCGCCCTGGTACTCAAGCGGGATCGCGTGACCGTGGTCGTCAACGCCGCCCAACGGCTGATGCACCTCGATGAACTCACCGTGCGGCAGGCGCTTGATGATGCCGGTCTCGATACCGTGCTCAAGCACCGCGCGGTCGGCGCGCTGCAAGCCGAGACATATTCGGTAGGTGACGAAGTAGAAGATCGGCGGCACGATCAGCACCCCGATACGGCCAGCCCACGTCGTCGCGTTCAATGAGATGTGCATCACCTCGGCGATGACGTCGTTGCCGCCCATCATGGTGAGCACCAGCAGCAACCCGAACATCATCATGCCGAGGCCGGTGCGTACCGGCGCGTCCCTCGGACGCTGCAGCAGGTTGTGATGCGCGTCGTCCTTGGTGAGCTTCCGTTCGAGCATTGGATAGGCGAACATCACCGCGATGATCAAACCCATGATCACCAGCGGGAAGAACGGCGCTGGGATCATGTAGTTACCGAGGTAGACCTCCCAGGAAGGCCAGAGGCGCAGCAGTCCTTCCGTCCAGCCCATGTACCAGTCGGGCTGAGCGCCCGAGGAAACCTGCGCGGCGTTGTAAGGCCCGTAATTCCAGAACGAGTTGATCTGAAACAGCCCAGACATCAGCACCAGCACGCCGACCACGATGGCGAACCAGCCACCGGCCGTGGTCGCGAACCGTGGCAGGATGCGCTCGCCGACGACGTTGGTCTCCTTGCGACGGTAGCCGGGGAACTGGGTGTGCTTCTGGTACCACACAATGCCGAGGTGCACCGCGATCAGCCCGAGGATCAGCCCCGGCACGAGCAGGATGTGCAGGGTGTAGAAGCGCGGGATGATCACATTGCCCGGCCATTCGCCGCCGAAGAGCAGCCAGTGCAGCCAGGTGCCGATCACCGGTGTCGACAGCACGCCGCCGGAGAGCGCGGCACGGATTCCCGTCCCGGAGAGCAGGTCGTCGGGCAGCGAGTAACCGGTGAAGCCGTCGATGCCGCCGAGCAGCAGCAGCAGCATACCGATCAGCCAGTTGGTCTCACGTGGCTTGCGGAACGCCCCGGTGAAGAAGATCCGGAACATGTGCACGACCATGGCCGCCACGAACAGCAGCGCCGCCCAGTGGTGGATCTGCCGGACGAACAGGCCGCCGCGGATATCGAAGGAGATGTTCAGCGATGACTCGAACGCCCGTGACATCTCGACGCCACGCAAGTTGGTGAAGGTGCCGTTGTACTGCACCTGCGTCATCGAGGGGTCATAGAACAGCGCGAGGTAGGTGCCCGAGAGCAGCAGCACGATGAAGCTGTAGAGCGCTACCTCACCGAGCAGGAACGACCAGTGTGTCGGGAAGACCTTGTTGATCTGCCGCCGCATGCCGCCTGCCAGCGCGAACCGCTGGTCCAGCTCGTCAGCGGCGGTAGCGGCCTGCTTCATCGCGGGACTCTCGGTCTTGGTGGGAGTTGTCAACTCACTCATGATTGCCGTCCCCGCTCCCAGAACGCCGGTCCCACTGCCTCGATAAAGTCGTGTCTAGCGACGAAATAGCCAGTCTCAGCATCCACCGTTATCGGCAGCTGCGCCAGTGCGCGCGTGGCGGGGCCGAAGATGGGCTTGCAGTACTCCAGCGCATCGAACTGCGACTGATGGCACGGGCAGAGCACCCGCTGCGTCTGCTGCTCGTACAGCGATACCGGGCAACCGAGGTGGCTGCAGACCTTGGTGTAGGCGTAGTAGTCCCCGGAGTTGAAGTTCTCCTGATGGGCCCGCTTGATTACCTTGGCCGCGTCGCCGGGGCGGAACCGGAACAACATCACCGGGTTGTCACCGCGTTCCAGCGCCGCCTTCAGCTTCTCCTCGTCGTGCCGCTCGGACTCGCGGAACGGGAACACCGTCTGCAGGGCGCCAGCGTCCATGTCCTCCGGGCGCACCAGCGCCACCTCGGTGGGAATTCCGGTGTCCTTGCGGAGGAACACCTTCTCGTTCGGGTGCTGCTTCATCCAGCCGGTGTGCCACAGAGTGTCTTCTGGGTTCTGCGCCTTGCTCCACGGGTTCTTGATCAAGCCGCCCAGCGGTAGCACCACAAGGCCGAGCCCCATGATCCCGGCCGCCGCGCCCGCGGTGCGCTTGATCATCGACCGTCTGGCGATGGTGCTTGCGTGCCCCGAATCGGCGAGCTCGGCGACGATCGTCGCCCTGTCGACCTCCGGCGAGCGGCCATCATGCCGCTGCTGTACCGCCAGCTCGTGTGGCACGAACTTCCTGGTGTAGGTGAGCACACCGAATCCGAGGCTGAGCACCGTGATGCCCAGGGTGATACCCAGCAGCGGTGTGTACAGGCTGTACACGAACTGCCCGCCTGCCGCGCTCGGCGCCTGGTACTGCCACGGCCAGGCGATGAACACCACGATGAAGGCGATCGCGGCTACCGCTGCCAACGCGAACCAGAAGGTCACGACGCGCTCGGCGCGCTTCTCGGCCCTGGTCCCCTTGACCGGCCACGGCTCGGACTTCTCCGCGAACTCGACCCCGTCCAGCCTGGTGCCGAGCTCGACCAGCTCGTCCCGGCTCATCCCGGCGAGCTCTTCCTTGTCCGGAATCTTAGGATCTTGCTGGTCACTCACCGTGTGTGCTCCTGCCTCGCTCCACCCGCGGCGCGGGATACCCGCCCGCATCGCGATTCGTCTCAACCGCCGGATTCCCGGGCGTCATGCCCGCGCTCCGACCCACAACGTCACACCGATCAGCGCGCCGATCCCCACGATCCACGCAATCAGCCCCTCGGACACCGGACCCACACCGCCAAGTGGGGCGCCACCCGGGTTGTTCTTACCATTGGTCACCGACATGACGTAGGCGACGATGTCCTTCTTCTCCTGCGGGGTCAGTTGGCGGTCGGAGAACTTCGGCATGTTCTCAGGGCCACTCTGCATCGCCGTGTAGACCTGCTTCTGGTTGGCCTGATCCAGGTTCGGAGCGTACTTTCCCGACGACAGCGCGCCGCCCCTGCCGGTGAAATTGTGGCAGGACGCGCAGTTCAGGCGGAACAGCTCGCCGCCGCGGGCCGGGTCGTTACCCTGCAGCGCCTGACCACCATGAGCGGGCGCTTGCGGCCCACCGCCGCGAGCCTCCACGAACGCCATCAGGGCATCGATCTCTTGCGGCTGCAGAGCAGGCTTCTTGCGCGGTTCCTGCGCGGTCTGGCCCATGGCAGGCATGCGACCGGTCGAGGTCTGAAAGTACACCGCGGCCGAGCCGACACCGATCAGGCTCGGCCCTCGGTCATTCTCACCCTGCAGGTTCGCGCCGTGGCAGCTGATGCAGGTGTTGTTGTAGATCTGCTCGCCCTGCCGGACGAGTGCCGGGTCGCCCGCGGCGTGAGCGGTCTGCGCGGTCGGCGCCAACGCTGTGTAAAGCGCACCGGCGGTGCCAAGCGCCAAACCCAGCGCGAGCAGCCCGGACGCGCGCCTGCGCAGCTTGCTTCTGGTACGCCTGCGGGGCTTGGTGGTGCTCGCGGCCGCAGCCGCTTCACCGTCGCCCGCTTCGGGCCGGTCCGTGGAGTTCGTGCTCATGAGTGCGGCAACCCTTGCTGTCAGTCCGGCTTGGCTTCGGTATGCGTCAGGGCAGTAGCTCGACGCAGGCGAACAAACCGATCCACACGATGTCGACGAAGTGCCAGTAGTACGAGACCACAATCGCCGACGTGGCCTGTGCCGGAGTGAACTTGCTCATCCTCGTTCTGGCAAGGAAGAAGATGAACGCGATCAGGCCGCCTGTGACGTGCAACGCGTGGAAGCCCGTCGAGATGAAGAACACCGACCCCCACGCCGACGACGCGATCGTGGTGTGGTGAAAGGCGACAAGCTGGTAGTACTCACCGGCCTGACCGCCAAGGAAGATCAACCCCATGATGAAGGTCACGACGTACCAGCGACGCAAGCCGAAGACATCCCCCTTCTCCGCCGCGAACACACCCATCTGACAGGTGAACGAGGACGCCACCAGGATGATGGTGAACGGCAGCGAGAACGGGATATCCACCGCAGCGGGCGGCGGTGGCCACGGACCCACGTTCTGGGCCTTCACCGTGAAGAACATGGCGAAGAGGCCAGCGAAGAACATCAGTTCGCTTGATAGCCAGACGATCGTGCCTACGCTGACCATGTTGGGTCGGTTCAGCGAGTGCACACGCTGGCTGATGCTGGGCGCTGCCGTTGTCACAGCACGCATTATTACGTGCGGCACCCCGGGCGCTGTCGCGGGGTCCATACCGTGCCGGGATCGCGGACAGCGCGCTCGGCGGTACGCACTTCAACCGGCAACTGATCACCGATAGCATCTGACGTGCACAGTAGTGACGGCCACCGCGAAGGACTGCCGATGAGCGCTCAAACCCCGCCGAGCACGACCATCCTGGTGTTCAGCCACCGCACCGATGTGCGTGAGGCGATCATCACAGCGGTCGGCCGCAGGCCGGCAGCCGATCTTGGGCGAGTGCGCTACCTTGAGGCCGACAACGTCGCCGACGCCCTCTACTACGCCGACTCCGGGCAGGTCGACCTCGCCATCCTGGACGGCGAGGCACAGCCGACCGGTGGCATGGGCCTGTGCCGTCAGCTGAAGAACGAGCTATCCGACTGCCCCCCGATCGTGGTCGCGGTGCGCCGTGGCGACGACAGGTGGCTCGCGACCTGGTCCCGCGCCGATGCGATGATCGTGCACCCGCTCGATCCGATCACCGCGGCCGAGACGGTGGCGGGCGTGCTGCGGTCGGCAGCCTTGCCCGTCGTGCATGGCTGAGCCCATGGCGCACGCGAGCAGCAGCACGGCAGCGAGTTGGCCGAGGCTGCTTGGCGCACTCGTCGGCCACCAGGATCTCGCCGCCGAGGAGACAGCCTGGGCCATGGACCAGGTGATGTCCGGTGCCGCGACCCCGGCGCAGGTGGCGGGATTCGCCGTCGCGCTGCGGTCTAAGGGCGAGACGGCAGAGGAGATCGAGGGCATGGCCACGGCCATGCTCGCCCACACCCGCCGGGTGCGGGTAGCGGCTCGTGCGGTGGACATCGTTGGCACCGGCGGCGACCAGGCAGGCACGGTAAACATCTCGACGATGGCCGCGATCGTCACGGCCGCGGCCGGGGTGCCTGTGGTCAAGCACGGTAACCGGGCGGCCTCCTCCAAGTGCGGCACGGCCGATGTGCTCGAACGACTCGGCGTGGCCATCGACCTGCCGCCGGACGCGGTCGCACGCTGCGTGGCCGAGGTGGGTATCGGGTTCTGTTTCGCTGCCGCCTACCACCCGGCGTTCCGCCACACCTCCGGCCCGCGCAGGGAGCTGGGTATCCCCACCGCGTTCAACTTCCTCGGTCCACTGACCAACCCGGCACAGCCCACCGCAGGCCTCGTCGGCTGCGCCAACGCCGGTATGGCACCGGTGCTGGCGGAGGTCTTCGCACGGCGAGGCGCCAGCGCACTCATCGTGCGTGGTGATGACGGGCTCGACGAGTTGACCACCGTCACGACCAGCACGGTATGGGTGGCGACCGGCGGTGCGGTGCGGCAGGAGTCGTTCGACCCGGCAGGACTGCACCTGCCGCGGGCCGCGGCCGCCGACCTCGCAGGCGGCGATGCCGAGCGCAACGCGGAGGTGGTCCGCGGGCTGGTCACCGGCAAGCCTGGAGCGGTGCGCGACGCGGTGTTGCTCAATGCCGCAGGCGCTATCGCGGCGTATCGCGGGCTTGGCGCCGACCTGCGCGCCGATATCGCGGGCGCGCTGGCAGACGGCACGGCGGCGATCGATTCGGGGGCGGCGGCCAACCTACTGCGCAACTGGACCGAGATGTCCGGCGCACTGCACGCCGCCCACGATCGCTGAGGTTAATCAGGCGGGCTGGTCGCGATCACTATTGAAAAACGGCGACTTCAGCACCGCGCGGCAGGTGCTGGAAGAAGTATGCGGACGCGCTATGCGAGAGGTGCACGCAGCCGTGTGAGCTGGAGACCAGCGAGCCCTCGTGGAAGGCGATCCCGCCAGGAGCGAAGAACACCGCGTTGGCCATCGGCTCCCCGAACTCACTGCTGACGTGATGGGCGTCCTTCCATTGAACGTGGAAGACACCGAGCGGGGTTGCGACCGAGTCGTTGGCGCCCGCGGTACCCGGCATGATCGGAACCGGGCCGTAGAACGGTTTGCCGTCGTGCTGCAGCCATGCCAGTCGCAACCTGGTGTCCACGCAGGCCACCGCCTTGGCCGGGCAGTCGTTCGTCACCAGCGAAGGCGCCCTTCCAGTGGTGATGGCGGGAGATTCCGCCGCCTGCCTAGCAGGCTTGACATCCGCCTGTGGCGCCGGATTGGCGGCGGCGGCCTGGGACGGGTGCGTGGTAGAACCCCCGCCGATGGCCACTCCCACCATCACCCACACACTCAACCCCGCCAGCAAGGCAACAGCGGCGATCAGCGCGAATAGCCATCGCCGAGCCGTCACGACGTGGAACCTCCCAGAGAGTCAAGGTGATCGTCGGGAACCGGCGACGGATCCTACTCTCATTACCCCAAAAGAGTGAAGGCGAGGGCTGAGAACGCCCTCGCCTTCACTCTCAGTCAAAATCAGCTGTGGCTTGGGCCGCTGTGGTATTCGAACAGCAAGCCACCGACCGCGATCATCAGCAGCACAAAGCCGACCACCAGTAGCCAGATCATCCAGAACGCCAGGGCGATCGCTCCGACTGCCGCAGCGGTTGCCAACGCCACCGGCCAATAGCTGCCAGGGGAGAAGAAACCCAGTTCGCCCGCACCATCGGAAACCTCGGCCTCGGGCTCGTCCTCCGGGCGTGGCTCGATGCGGCGGGCGACAAACCTGAAGTAGGTGCCTGCGATGAAGCACAGTCCTCCGGTGAGGATCAGCCCGATGAGGCCTGCCGGTTCCACACCGTAACCACTGGAGAAATGGCTCCAGACGCCATAGACAATCGCCATCAGGAAGGCGAAAGCCGCGACGCCTTCGAAGATCCGTCCCTCAACCCTCATGACATCCTCACTGATTCGCGTCGCGGCTGCCGCCGACGCCCTGTGGCGCCCGCAGGGTTCGACCGGTGTCGAAGGGCTGCGTGGTCACAGCGTGGGGGGTGCAGAGCTTGCCGCAGTGCATCTTGGACAGCGCCTCGGGAGCAGTATACGGCTGGCCGGTGCTGGGATTGTTCTGTGTCCGCAGCCGCATGTACTGCGTGAACAGGTTGTCCGGAAGGGCCCTGACCTCGAAGTTCATCATCGAGTGGTAGGTGCCGCAGAGCTCAGCGCACCGCCCCACGAAGGAACCTGGCTGGTCGATGCTGTTCTGGAACTTGTCGTGCTGGTTGTTCTTCTCCGGGTCGGGGAAGACATCACGCTTGAAATGGAAATCAGGCACGAAGAACGAGTGGATCACATCGTTCGAACGCAGCTTGTACTGAACGGTCTTCTCGGTCGGCAGCACCAGCAGCGGGATCTCCGAGGAACTGCCGATGGTGTGCACCGGCTGGCCCTGCGGCGTCTTGTAGTCGGGGTAGGCGAAGTCCCAGTTCCACTGGAAGGCCGTCACATTCACCCGAACGTCGGGCTTGCCGAGCTTCAAGATGTAGTTCTGCGTGACGGTCGTGAAGTAGAACAGGATCGCGACGATGATCACCGGAATGACCGTGAGCACCGTCTCCAGCGACAGGTTGTACTGGAACTGCCTCGGCAGCTCGCTGTCACCCTTCTTCTTCCTGTGGAAAATCACCGTCCAGATGGTCGCGCCCCACACCAGCACGCCGATGATCAGCGCCGCGATGCAGGACCAGGTCCATAGCTCGCGCATGGCGTCCGCCTGCGGCGTGACGCCCTTCGGCCAGCCGAAGCCGATGACCTCCGCCTTGGAGCAGCCGGATGCCGCGATCGCGACCACACCGAGTAAACCGGCGATCTTGACTGCCCGCTTCGCCCGCGTGCCCTTTGTCAGGCCCACTACCTCGACTCCATCCTTGCGTGACAGGTGAACACTCGCCGCCGCCTCCGGAAACTCATGACCCTCCTGGGCGCGAGTGGTGGTGGCACCCTGCCTCCAATCGTTTCGGAGCCTAGCGGAGCGAGGACGCACCCGACGCCACGGGGTGATCGGTGCTCGAGCGGGCGCGAGGCATACTTGCCGACGAATCACCCCAAGTATCCGGAAGAGGTGTCCTGCAACCGTGTGTGGCCTGCTTGGACTGGTCCGTTCCGGCGAGGACGGCAAGAACGGCGAGATCAGCGGGGCCACGGCAGTGGACGCGCGGGCAAGAGTCGCCTCCGCGATGCACTGCGTGCGGCACCGGGGACCAGACGAAACCGGCACGTGGGCAGACCGGGAGCTGGTTTTTGGATTCAACCGGCTCTCGACCATCGACCTTGAGCACTCCCATCAGCCACTGCACTGGGGCCCGGAAGGTGAGCAAGATCGCTACACGATCCTGCACAACGGGGAAATCTACAACTACCTCGAACTCCGTGCCGAGCTGATCGAGGAGCACGGCGCCCACTTCGCCACCGAGGGCGATGCCGAAGTCATCGTCGCCGCCTATCACCAGTGGGGACCGGCAGCGGTCGGCAGGCTGCGCGGCATGTTCGCGTTCCTGATCTGGGATACCAAGCAGCGAGTCGTGTTCGGCGCACGGGATCCCTTCGGCATCAAGCCGCTGTACTACTGCACAGGTCCGGGCGGGGTCGCCTTCTCAAGCGAGAAGAAGGCGCTGCTCGAGCTGAGCGACGTGCTCGACGTGCGACCGACCCTTGACACCCGCGCGCTGCAGCACTACCTGGTGCTGCAATACGTCCCTGAGCCGGAGTCACTGCACCGGGAGATCCGGCGGATCGAGTCGGGCTCCTCCTTCACCCTCTCCCCCGGCGGAGAACTCGTCACCGAGCGCTACTTCTCGCCGGAGTTCCGGGCCCGCCCGGTGTCGGGGCCGGAGGGCTCGGGCGCACTGCACGCCGAGATCGCCGAGGTGATGAGCGACACGGTGGCCAAGCACATGCGCGCGGACGTGACTGTCGGCTCGTTCCTCTCCGGCGGTATCGACTCCACCGCGATCGCGGCATTGGCCAAGCGGCACAACCCGAACCTGATCACGTTCACCACAGGTTTCCAGCGCGAGGGTTACTCCGAAGTCGACATCGCGGCGGAGTCCGCGGCGGCGATCGGTGTGCGTCACGTGGTCCGAACGGTGTCCGCACAGGAGATGATGGACGCGCTGCCGCTGATCGTCTGGTACCTCGACGACCCGGTTGCCGATCCGGCACTGGTGCCGCTGTGGTTCATCGCGCGGGAGGCGCGCAAGCACGTCAAGGTGGTGCTCTCAGGCGAAGGTGCCGACGAGCTGTTCGGCGGTTACACGATCTATCGCGAGCCGCTCTCGCTTGCCGCCTTCGAGAAGGTGCCCGGCGCCGTGCGGCGTGCCATGGGGAAGATGTCCGCCCGGATTCCTGACGGCGTGCGCGGCAAGGATCTGCTGCGACGCGGCTCGCTCACCCTCGAACAGCGGTACTACGGCAACGCGAGGATCTTCCGCGACGATCAGTTACGCACCGTGCTGCGGGGCTTCGATCCCTCGGCGGGGCACGCGGAGGTCACCGCGGCGGCATACCGGGAGTCCACCGGCTGGGACCCGGTGACCAGGATGCAGCACGTCGATCTGTTCACATGGTTGCGCGGGGACATCCTGGTCAAGGCGGACAAGGTGACCATGGCTAACTCGCTGGAACTGCGCGTGCCCTTCCTCGACTCCGAGGTTTTCCGGGTGGCAGCGAAGATCCCGCTGGAGGAGAAGATCACCAAGGACACCACGAAGTACGCGCTGCGGCAGGCGCTGCGCGACGTGGTTCCCGCGCACGTCCTCAATCGCCGCAAGCTCGGCTTTCCCGTGCCGATCCGGTTGTGGCTGCGCGAGGAGATGTACTCATGGGCACGGGACATCGTGGTGAAGTCGGAGACCGACGAGCTGCTGGACAAGCAGGCCGTGCTCGCGCTGCTGGAACGGCACCGGGCAGGCACGCTGGACCACAGCCGCCGGATCTGGGCGCTGCTGGTGTTCATGCTCTGGCACGGCATCTTCGTGGAGCAGCGCATCGCCCCGAAGGTCCCCGAACCCCACTACCCGGTGAAGCTCTAGCGCACCGGGGTTTGGGGGTCTTGAAGACACCCCAACCCCGGTGTTCCTACGCCGTCGGCAGGATCGCGCTGATGTCCTCGGCCGCGGCGGCACCGAAGGCGCCGGTGATCCGCTCGCACGCCTTCGACCGGTCGAAAGCCCACTCCTGGGTGCCGATGGTCTCCAACACGAGTACGGCGACCATCGAGCCCAGCTGCGCTGCCCGCTCAATGCTCAGCCCGGCACTCACGGCGGTGACGAAGCCTGCCCGGAAGCCGTCGCCGACACCGGTGGGATCGGCCTTGGTGAGCTCGGGGACGGCGGGCACGTGCAGCGCCGGACCGTCAGCAGAGGCGATATCCACGCCCTTCTCCCCCAGCGTCGTCACGCGCATGCCGACCCTGTCCAGTACCTCGGCCTCCGACCAAGCGGTCTTGCGCAGCAGCAGCTCCCACTCGTAGTCGTTGGAGAACAGGTAGGCGGCCCCGTCGACAAAGCGCCGCGCCTGCTCACCGTCGAACCGCGCGAGCTGCTGTGACGGGTCTGCGGCGAACGGTATCCGGCGCTGCCTGCACTCTTCGGCGTGCTGCAGCATCGCGTCAGGGTCGTCCGGGCTGATCATCACCAGGTCGAGCTCACCCGCCACATCCGCTACCGGCCCTAGCTCGATCAACCTCGCCTCGGCCATGGCACCGGTGTAGAACGACGCGATCTGGCAGAGGTCGTCATCGGTGGTGCAGACGAAGCGGGCGGTGTGCCTGGTCTCCGAGGTACGCACCGCACGACAGTCCACGCCGTGCCGCTCCAGCCAGGACCGGTAGTCGGCGAAATCGCTGCCGACCGCGCCGACCAGCACCGGACGCGCGCCCAGTACCCCCATGCCGAAGGCGATGTTGGCCGCGATGCCACCGCGGCGCACCACCAGGTCGTCCACCAGGAAGCTCAGCGAAACCCGGTGTAGCTGTTCGGCCACCAGCTGCTCCGCGAACCTGCCTGGAAAGTGCATCAGGTGGTCGGTGGCAATACTTCCGGACACGGCTACGGGCACGGTGTGCACCTCTCTAGGGGCGTCGGTGGATGAAACCTTGCACTCCGGCCACCCATCAGAGTGGATTCGCGAAGCCCCGGGAAGACTACCCGCCGGTAAGACTGCCGCGAACCAGAACGACGACTTACCGTCAGACCCGTGACCATGCCCGAATATGACTCGATGGACGAGTTGCTGACCGACTGCGCTCAGATCCCGCCCGCACTGCGCGCCCGCACACCAACTCTGCAGTTGCCACGCCAAGCCGCGCCGTGGAGTGTCGATGATCGCTGCGCCGATCAGGTCACGCACCTCGACGAGTACGTCTGACGCGCGCGTATCCCTGCACAGCCCAGAGGGCCGCGATCAATAATGATCACGGCCCCCAGCTCAAGCCTCGCCGATCCGTCACGGTGCGGCGCAGCCCCAGTGTCCGGTCAGTGGAAAGAGTCACCGCAAGCGCACGAACCGCCCGCGTTCGGGTTCTCGATGGTAAAGCCCTGCTTCTCAATGGTGTCCACGAAATCGATAACCGCACCATTGAGATACGGCGCGCTCATCCGGTCAACCGCGACCTGCAGCCCATTGAAGTCACGCGAAAGGTCGCCGTCCAACGCACGCTCGTCGAAAAATAGCTGGTACCGCAGGCCGGAACAGCCACCAGGTTGCACCGCGATACGCAGGTGCATGTCGTCACGGCCTTCTTGATCGAGCAGTGCCTTGGCCTTCTTGGCGGCCTCATCGGTCAACGTGACACCGTGCGTCTGCTCGGCGGTGGTGCTCTCGACAGTCATAACTCTCCCTCACGGTCTGCGCTCGCACCCATACCCGGTGCAACTCCCCGGTAGCAGCAATTATTCCACGGCCATCAGGTTCATCTCCATGGTGACATACCTTCGGGCCGCATGAGAGTGACCAGCGTCAACTCGCACCGACATGGTTGCCCTACCCTTGTCGCGTGAAGTTCCTCCACCGCAGCGCGGCCACCACGGACGACAGTGATCCAACTGAGTCCGACGAGTCCATTGATGAGACCACGGCAGGCCGGTCGTACACGCCTGCGAAAGGTCGACCCACACCGAAACGCCGGGAGGCGGAAGGGCGCAGGCATCGCGGGCCGGTCGCGCCGCCGCCTCGGACGCAGCGAGAGGCGTACAAGCGGTCCAAGGGCAACAAGGACGAGCGGCGCAAGTCCGCGGCCGAGCGCAGGCAGCGGATGGCCTCCGGCGACGACCGGTACCTGACCGCGCGTGACAAGGGGCCGGTCAGGGCACACGTACGCGATCTGGTGGATTCGCGCAGGCACCTGCTCGGGCTGTTCATGCCCCTGGCGATGCTGATCTTCATAGTGCTGTTCGTGCCCGCGCCCGCGCTGCAGCAGTACGTCACCCTGGTCATCATGCTGCTGCTGGTGGTGATGGTCGTGGAGGGCATCTTCCTCGGCCGCTCGGTAGTGCTGCAGGTCAGGGCGAAGTTTCCCAAGGCCACCGACCGGGCACTGCCACTCGGCTGGTACGCGGCCGTCCGTGCCAGCCAGATACGCAAGCTCCGGATGCCCAAGCCACGGGTGAAGGCGGGCGAGGCGGTCTAGCCTGGAGCGCGCTCCGGGTCGTTAGTGTGGGGCTATGGAATTTCGACGCCTCGGCCGCAGTGGCCTCAACATCAGTGAAATCGCCTACGGCAACTGGCTCACCCACGGGTCCCAGGTCGAGGAGGACCAAGCGCACGCGTGTATCAGAGCCGCCCTCGATGCAGGGATCACCACATTCGACACCGCCGATATCTACGCGAACACCGCTGCGGAGTCGGTGCTCGGGCGCGGGCTCGTGGGTCAGCGCAGGGAGTCCCTGGAGGTCTGCACGAAGGTCTTCTGGCCGACCGGCCCTGGTGGCCCCAATGACAGGGGCCTCGGGCGCAAGCACATCATGGAGTCCTGCCACGCGTCGCTGAAGCGGCTCGGCACCGACTACGTGGACCTGTACCAGGCGCACCGGTTCGACCGGACAGTACCGCTGGAGGAGACCTTCGGGGCGTTCGCTGACCTGGTGCATCAGGGCAAGGTGCTCTACATCGGCGTGTCGGAATGGACAGCGGAGCAGATCACCAGGGGCGCCGCGCTGGCACGGGAGCTCAACATCCCGTTGATCTCTAACCAGCCGCAATACTCGATGTTGTGGCGGGTGATCGAGAAGCAGGTGGTGCCGGCATCCGAGCGGGAGGGGCTCAGCCAGATCGTCTGGTCACCGATCGCCCAGGGCGCGCTGACCGGGAAGTACAAGCCGGGTCAGGCACCGCCCGCAGGTTCACGCGCCACCGACGAGAAGGGCGGCAAACGCATGATCGAGCGGTTCATGCGCGATGACGTCCTCGAGCGGGTACAACAACTGCAGCCGCTCGCCGACGAAGCCGGCCTGTCGATGGCGCAACTTGCTGTGGCTTGGGTGCTGCAGAACCCGAATGTGGCGGCCGCGATCGTCGGTGCCTCCCGGCCGGAACAGGTCACCGAGAACGTCAAGGCTGCAGGGGTGAAATTGGAGCCCGACCTGATGGCCGCGATCGACAAGGTGCTCGACAGCGTAGCCCAGACGAACCCAGGCATCGACCAAACCCCGTAGTTGGGCTGAAAGTGGCTCTTGTTCCATAGAGCGTGCTGAAAGTGGCTGTTGTGCACTTGAAGTGCACAACAGCCAC
>JBOHEL010000022.1:0-22310 GCA_050700995.1 Sciscionella sp.
CCGCCGTGCCGAACCGCTGCCGCAGCGCCTCCGCGTGGCTCGTCGCGATGCCTGCCATGGTGCTGCCTGCCGGTAGCCCCGGCCTGCGGTTGACGAGGTATACCGATCGCTCGCGAGCGATACCGCGAAACGCCCTCGCCTCCAGCTCGCGATAGCGTCCGCTCGGGTTGTCGTGGCTGAACTGAAATCCCCGCAGCACGACCAGTGGTGGTCCCTCGCCGAACGCGAGGTACGGCTGCCCGTTCGGGAGGGCGCCCTCCCGAAACCGATCGATACCGTGCGCGCGACCCATACCGCGATCTTCACCGACCGCAGGCGTTTTGTCGACGACACGCTCTCACGGAGCGTGCCGGTTGGTCACGGTTCGAGTATCAGCTTGCCGGTGACGCGGTGCTCGACCAGCCTTCGCAGCGCGGTCTCGGCTTCCACCAGGGGGTAGCGCCCGGCGATCTCGGGGTGCAGTTCGCCGGATCGCAGCAATTCGAAGAGATGTGTCAGATCGCTCCGAAACTTCTCACCAGGAGCGACGTAGTAGCTGTGCAGCCGTTTGCCTGCGGCGAGCCCGGTGAGGTTCCACCACACCATCCGCGCCAGTACCCCGGCGAAGTACATCAGGGGGCCGCCAGTCGTGGTGAGCTGGGACACCGCGCCATAGGAGACCAGCGTCCCGCCACGCCGCAACAGCCCCCAACCGAGCCGCAAGCTGCTGCCGCCGATGTGGTCGAACACCGCGTCGTACGGGCCGAACTCACGCAGCTGGGCGTCGGCGTCGGCAGCACGGTAATCCACAGGCGCCACCCCAAGCTCCCTGAGGCGATCGTGCTTGGCTGCCGACGCGGTGCCAATCACGTGCGCACCCGCGCGGGCCGCCAGTCGGGACAGCAGCGTGCCGACCCCGCCGGACGCGCCGTGCACCAGTACGGTCTGGCCCGCGCGCACCTTGGCGATGCGGTGCAGCATCTGCCATGCCGTGACACCGTTCATGATCAGTGCGAGCGCCTCGCCCGCGTCCAGTTCGGCTGGTACCGCCACCAGGCCCTTGACCGGCAGTTCGAGGCAGCCGCGCCAGGCTCCGGTGCGCGGCATCGCGGCCACCCTGTCACCTACCGCGATGCCGGTGACGCCCTGCCCGATCTCGGTCACCGTGCCTACCAGGTCGTAGCCCGGCACGAAGGGGAACTTCGGCTGCATCGGGTACTTGCCACGTAGCATCTGCACCTCGGCGAATGCCACGCCGGTGGCCTGCACCCTGACGAGCACTGTGCCGGGGCCGGGGCCGGCGATGTCGGTCTCCCGGGTACGCAGCACCTCGGGGCCGCCCTTGGCGGGTAGCACGATCTCGGTTGTGATCACGGTCCACTCCTGTGATTGGCTGTAACTAAGTTAGATGATATAACTAAAGCATGAACATGTTACAGTTGATTTGTCAAGAGGAGGTTTCGTGATCAGTCGCCGTCAGCGGTATCGCGAAGAGATGATCGACGAGGCGAAACGCATCGCCTGCGAGCAACTCGCCGTTTCCGGGCCAGCCGGGATTTCGGTGAATGCCATCGCCAAGCACATGGGTGTCACCGGGCCTGCCCTCTACCGGTACTTCGGCAGTCGTGACGCGCTGCTCACGGAGTTGATCAGGGATGCCTACGCGGAGCTGGCCGTGACGCTGGAAGAGGTAGCCCGCGGCAATGTGCGGCGGGCTCCGGCTACTCGGCTGCGCGAACTGGCGGACGCGTTCCGCGGTTGGGCGGTCGAGCAGCCGCACAGGTACCTGCTGCTGTACGGCACACCCGTGCCTGGCTATATCGCGCCGCAGGACACTATCGAGCTCGCCAACCGCGCGTTGACCGTCATCGCCACGGTGATCGCCGACCTGCCGGGGGTGGCTTCAGCGCCGGAGCGATCCGTGCTTGACCGCCAGCTCGCGAACCTGATGCGCAACAGGGATACCGATGTTGGGGTGGGGGCGATGCGGCGAGCGGTGCTCTGCTGGACCAGGCTGCACGGCATCGTGAGCCTCGAAGTGCAGGGGCAGTTCGAGCCGACGGGGGTTGACCCTGCGTTGCTGCTGCGTGCCGAGATCGACGCTGTCATCGCAGGCGGCGGCTGATCAGCGTGCTCAGCCCTCGTGCTTGTGAACGACGCAATCGGAGCCGGGGAATACCAGGCCCTCGTGCCCGTCGGTGAACCGGACCAGGTACGGGGGCTGCCCGTCCTGGCCGCGCACCTCGACGATCTCGCCCTCTTCCTCGGGTGTGCCAACGGTGCGGCTGTGGACCTGCAACGTGTCGCCTTTACTCGCTCGCATGGCTATCGCCTCCGCAGCTACCGAGTATAGGTCGGTTACCCGCCGAACTGTAGGTGCGGGACCGCGCGCCCTGTCATGATCCCGTGCCACCGAGCGAAGAGAGTGCGGAATGGGGTAGCCGGACCTGGCGCGGGTCCGCCGTCGTGGGGGCAGCGCAGCGTCCCGTACACCCTAGCAGTACGCTTGTACCGGTTGCAGTGTCGCGAGAGGAGCATCCCGCCGTATGGGCAAGATCAAGGTAGCAGGCACCGTCGTCGAACTCGACGGCGACGAGATGACCCGGATCATCTGGCAGTTCATCAAGGACAAGCTGATTCATCCGTACCTGGACATCAACCTCGACTACTACGACCTGGGAGTCGAGCACCGGGACGCCACCGACGACCAGGTCACCGTGGACGCGGCCAACGCTATCTCCAAGCACGGCGTCGGCGTCAAGTGCGCCACCATCACCCCGGACGAGGCTCGCGTGGAGGAGTTCGGGCTGAAGAAGATGTGGCGCTCCCCGAACGGGACGATCCGCAACATCCTCGGCGGCGTGATCTTCCGTGAGCCGATCGTGATCTCCAACGTCCCCCGGTTGGTTCCCGGCTGGACGAAGCCGATCATCATCGGTCGTCACGCGCACGGCGACCAGTACAAGGCTACCGATTTCAAGGTCCCCGGCGCGGGGACCGTCACGATCACCTACGCCCCGGCCGACGGCTCGAAGCCCATGGAGCTTCAGGTCGCCGAGTTCGGCGACGACGGTGGCGTCGCGGTGGGCATGTACAACTACCGCAAATCCATCGAGGACTTCGCGCGGTCGTCGTTCCGCTACGGCATCGAGCGCAACTACCCGGTCTACCTTTCGACCAAGAACACGATCTTGAAGGCATACGACGGCATGTTCAAGGACGTCTTCGCCGAGATCTTCGAGAACGAGTTCAAGGCCGAGTTCGACCAAGCGGGCCTGACCTACGAGCACCGGCTGATCGACGACATGGTCGCCGCCGCCTTGAAGTGGGAGGGCGGCTACATCTGGGCCTGCAAGAACTACGATGGTGACGTGCAGTCCGACACCGTGGCCCAGGGCTACGGCTCGCTCGGCCTCATGACATCGGTGCTGATGACCGCGGACGGCAAGGTGGAGGCCGAGGCCGCGCACGGCACGGTCACCAGGCACTTCCGCCAGCACCAGCAGGGCAAGCCGACCTCGACGAACCCGATCGCGTCGATCTTCGCGTGGACCAGGGCGCTGGAGCACCGTGGCAAGCTCGACTCGACGCCGGATGTGGTGGATTTCGCCACGAAGCTGGAGACCGTCGTGATCGAGACCGTCGAGAGCGGCAAGATGACCAAGGACCTGGCCCTGCTGATCGGCAAGGACGAGCCCTTCCAGAGCACTGAGGAGTTCCTGGCGAGCCTGGACGAGAACCTTCAGAAGAAGATGGCCTAGTTCCGGTACCTAGCGACCGAACGCCGTCACCCGCCATGGATGGCGGCGTTCGGCATGTCAATCACTCCAGATGTCAATCACACTGTGTAGCAGCCGCATCGACTGGATGGGTGCATCTGCCTGGCATGGCTATCCGGCACGGTGGGATGGCGCTATACCTGATGCGTGTTCGGTCTTTCGAAGGGTGCCTTGATCGCGATCGCGGCGGTCGCACTGTTCGTCCTTGTCGTCGGCTTCGGCAACGTCGGCGCCAGCGCTAATACCGGCTCCGGGGCATGCACACTCACCGTCACCGCTGACGTGCTCAATGTCCGCGAAGGGCCATCCACCGACAACCGGATCGTCGGCAAGCTGAAGCACGGTGAGAAGACGTCGGCCCAGCAAACCGTGACCACCGGTTTCCGCAAGCTCGCCGATCACCGCTGGGCGTCGGAGCAGTTTCTCAAGCCAACCGGCAAGTGCTGACGCCCATGGCTCGTGGCATCCGCTCCCACCCCTCGGTAGTCTCATTCACCGTGCTTACTGTTTCCACCGTGAATGTCAACGGCCTGCGTGCGGCCGCCAAGAAGGGCTACGTCGAGTGGTTGGCGGCCACCGCTGCCGACGTCGTCTGCCTGCAGGAGGTGCGCGCCGAGCCCGCGCAACTGCCTGCCGACGTCCGCGAGCCAGCTGGCTGGCACAGCGCGGTGGCACACTCCGAGGTCAAGGGCCGCAACGGCGTCGCGGTGCTCAGCCGCGTCGAGCCCACTGCGGTGCGCACCGGGTTCGGGGTGACCGAGTTCGAGAACAGCGGCCGGTACGTTGAGGTCGACCTGCCCGAGGTGACCGTGGCGAGCCTCTATCTGCCGAGTGGCGACGTCGGTACCGAGCGGCAGGACGAGAAAGAGCGGTTCATGGCCGCCTTCCTGCCCTACCTGATCGAGGTGCGGGAGAAGGCCAGCGCGGCCGGGCGCGAGGTGCTGGTCTGCGGCGACTGGAACATCGCCCACCGCGAGGTCGACCTGAGGAACTGGAAGGGCAACCGGAAGAGCTCCGGGTTCCTGCCGGGGGAGCGCGCCTGGATGGACCGGGTGTACGGCGAGGCGGGATATCGAGACGTGGTGCGCGCCGTGCATCCCGATATCGAAGGGCCATATGCCTGGTGGTCTTATCGTGGCAAGGCCTTCGACAACGACACCGGCTGGCGGATCGATCTCCAGGTTGCCACGCCCGGCCTCGCCGAGCGCGCCAGTAACGCCACGGTGGAACGCGCCGCGAGCTACGGCGCTCGCTGGTCCGACCACGCCCCGGTGACCGTGACCTACGACTTGTGACACGCTGGGAGTGCGTGCCCATCGGTGATGGGGCGCGCACTTTCGTTTCGGACCGGGCACAATGGCGGACGGAGGTGGTGAGCATGCACGAGGCGATCGAAGTCAAGCGGCGTGAGATCGCCAACCTCTGCCGGACGCTCGGTGTGCGCCGCCTGGATCTGTTCGGCTCCGCTCTCGGTGAATCCTTCGACGTAACAGCTAGCGATGTCGACGTCCTTGTCGAATTTGACGTTGGTCCAGGGTTCGACTACGTCGGCTCCTACTTCGCGCTGAAGGAGGGTTTGGAGGGTATCTTCGGCCGCTCGGTTGATGTCGTGGTCGGGCGAAGCATAAGAAATCCATACTTCCGAGAGCATGTTATGCAGACGAGGGAATTGGTGTATGCGGCCTGACCCCCGAAAGTACCTCTGGGACGCACTGAGCGCCGCCGAGCTTCTCAACGAGTTCAGTGAAGGTAAGTCGTTCGACTAGTATGAGTCGGATGCCATGATGAGGTCTGCGGTAGAGCGACAGTTCGAGATCATTGGTGAGTCTTTGAACCAGTTATCGAAGACGACTCCCGCACTTGCAAGCACGATTCCTGATCTCGCTAGGATAGTCGCATTTCGCAATATCTTGATCCATGGGTACGCGGCCGTGGACGATGCCCTCGTGTGGCAGGTGCTCACGGACCGGTTGCCGGTCCTGACACGGACTTTGCGCGAGTTGCTGCCGGAGTCGGGCATCTGATTGTTTCAGCGCGCACGCGCTCTCCTCAGTCGCCCAGGTCTGTGTGCGATCGTCAGCCTCAGCCGAACGCGACACCTGGCCGGAAGAGCAGATTGGCATGCCTGGTCGCCTCGCCGCGGATCAGCACTGCTGCCTCAGTCACCTGTTTCTTGAAGCCCCATGTTCGATGTGCTGTGGTTGCAGTCCCAGGTCGTGGATATGGCCAGCACGGTCGCACTGACATCCACAAAGGACGGTTGCCCGTAGCTGTATCCCAGGTCGATGCAGGTGACGCCCGCCGGGATCGGGAGCCCGGCGTCGGCGATGACGAAGGTATCGGTGTGCCGCAGCGCGGCCAGTGCGCGGGCCAGCTCGGCGTGGAGGATTCCGTCACGTTTCATGCCAGGGTTCGCTCCTGGAGTAGCGTGGTGATCTCCGTTGCGGTTGGGAAGGACTCCTGCGCACCAGCGCGGCGAACCGCGAGCGAGCCCGCTGCCATGCCCCAGTCGGCCGCGTCACGCAGCGAATCCCCCTCGGCCAGCCGAGCGGCGATAGCACCGGCACACACATCGCCCGCGCCCGTGGTGTCCACGACATCAGCGGCATAGGGCCGCAGCGTCAGCGTTCCGTGCGCGTCGCTGAGCGCGGCACCGGCAGCGCCCATGGTGGTGAGCACGGCGCCGGCCCCCCGATCGAGCAGCGCGAGATGTGCGGCCTCGATTGTGGTGATGTCGTTGCCGACGGGAGGGCCGCCGCTGACGGTACGAAGTTCGTGCTCGTTGACGATCAGGACATCGCAGTGCGCGAGCAGCGAATCGGGCAGCGGTCGCGCGGGTGCCGCGTTGAGCACGAACCTGCCCGTGCAGCGCGCGGCAGCCCGCTCCACCACGGCGAGTGGGATCTCCAACTGGGCCAACGTGACGGCGTCCGAAGCGACACGTTGCTCATCCTCCCAGCGGGCATTCGCCCCAGGCACTACGACAATGGTGTTGTCCTGTGGCGTCACGGTGATCCACGCCGTCCCGGTCGCGCTGCCCGACACCGCCAGCACCCCTGAGACGTCGACACCCCGCTCGGCCAGCCTGCGCCTGGCCAGTTCGCCCTCGGCGTCATCGCCGATCCTGGCGAGCATGCGGACGTCCGCGCCCGCGATGTGTGCCGCCACTGCCTGGTTCGCGCCCTTGCCACCGAGGCCGACGTGCACGTCGCTGCCGGTCACGGTTTCACCGGGCGCGGGGAACACGTCGGTTCGCACCACATGGTCGATGTTGATCGATCCGATGACGACTACCTGACCGGTTGGGTGGGTGGTGCGCGTGGTGGCGGCTGCCCGCTCGTGGCGGTCAGGCATCGATGTCGCCAGGAATCGCCCCGGTGATCAGCCCCACCAGTTCGTCGCCCGTCGTCGAGTCGATGCCGCGGTGTGCAGCGGCCTTGCCGCGGCGCAACACCCACGCCGTGTCGGCGACCCGCATCACCTGCGACATGTCGTGGCTGACCAGCAGCACGGTCACCCCCGAACTCCGCAGCCTGCCGACGAGTGCCTCAACGGCCGCGGTTTCCCGCACGCCGAGCGCGGCTGTCGGCTCGTCCATGATCACCAGCGTGGTGCCCCAATTCGCTGCCCTGGCGATGGCGATACTCTGCCGTTGGCCACCGGACATCCGCCTGACGGTGGCGCGCACGTTGGGCACGTTGACGTCGAGTTCGGTCAGGATCTTGGCGCTCCTGTTGATCATCTGTTTTTTGTCGAGCACCTTGATCAACGGAATGCCGTGGGTGAGCTCCCGGTTCAGAAACAGGTTCTGCCAGACCTGCAGGTCCTCGATGAGCCCGAGTTCCTGGTATACGGTCTCGATACCCCGTTTGCGAGCGTCGTCGGGGGAGCTCAGCTGCAGTGCGGTTCCAGCGAAGTCGATCTTGCCCGAGTCCGGCGGGTGTACTCCGGTGAGGCATCGGACCAGGGTGGACTTGCCCGCCCCGTTGTCACCAAGCAGCGCGGTTACCTGTCCTTTGTGGATGGTGAGGCTGACTCCTTGCAGGGCGCGGACCGCGTCGAAGGATTTGTGAACGTCGCGCACTTCGAGCAACGCCTCGCCCTGTGGAATCCGATCAACCAGCGGATCGGGCGCGCCGGCGTCGGTGTGCCGTGGCGCCCGCTGGCGGGCCACGGATGCGTCAGACATGGTGGCTCCCCGCTATTTCTGGAATCTGGATATGAGCGCCGCGCCGAGTACCACGGCGCCGACGGCGATCGGTTGGTAGTACTGCGAGATACCGATCAGCGTGAATCCGTTGATCAGGCTCTGCAACAGGATCGCTCCGGTGGCTGATCCCAGTACCGATGCCCGCCCACCGAAGAGGCTGGACCCACCGAGCACCACTGCCGCTATCGAACTGAGGAGCAGATCTGTCTGCAGCGAAGGGTCGGCGCCACCGGTCCTCGCCACCAGCAAGACGCCCGCCAACCCGCAGAACAGCCCGGAAGCGAGGTAGGCCAGTATTCGCATGCGTGCGACGTTGATACCCGAGCCTCGTGCGGCGTCGATGTTGCCGCCGGTCGCCAGCAGGTGGGTACCGGTGCGGGTCCGGAACAGCAGGAAACCCACGGCGAGCGCGGCGACGAGTGCGACCAGCCAGAACCAGCGGATCGGCCCGATACCGCTGAGCGCGAGGCCGCGCAAGAACCCGGAGTTGACCGCGACGGTGTTGCCTGAGGTGAGCAGCAGTGTCAACCCGCTCACCACGCTGAGCGAGCCGAGCGTGACGATGAAATCGGTCATGTTGAGCTTGGCGACCAGGATTCCGTTGATAAGCCCGACCAAGCCACCACCGAGGATGGCGATGATGATGGCCACCGGCAGCGACCAGCCCTGGGTGACGGCGAATCCCAGCAGCGCGGCCGACCACGGCAGGTTGGCTCCGACCGAAAGGTCGATGCCCGCCACCGTGACGACCAGCTGCTGACCCATCGCCAGCACCGCGAGGATCGACGCGGAAACCAGCAGGTCGCTGATATTGGAGACGGTGAGGAAGTACGGCGTCGCGATGAAGAAGATGACGAAAACGATGAGAAGCCCGAGCGGCGCGGCATACCTGGCACCGGTACTCACTACCGTGTTGCGCCGTTGGCGAGACGATGTGCGCGTCTCGGGAACCGTTGCGGTCACTGCGTATCCTCCTGAGAAGGTTGAGGCGGTGCGCGCCTGCGGGCACCGCCACAACCGATCTAGCCTGCCCGGCTACTTGCCTGCCAGTGGATTGTTGAAGGGTTCGAATGGCTGGGGGAAGCTCTTGAGCGCTCGGGCCACATTGTCCTTGGTGATCAGCTTGATCGGCGATACGACGCGAGCGGGCACCGGCTTCTTGGCGACCGCCTTGATGCAAGCCTGCACCGCGAGCTGACCCTCGGCGTAGGGATACTGGGTGACCGTCCCTGACAGGGTTCCCGCCTGCACGGCCCGTAGTGCGGCCTTGATCCCGTCGACGGAGATGACGGTGACCTGTCCCGACTTACCCGCGTTCTTCACCGATTGGGTGGCACCGAGACCCATGGTGTCGTTGGCCGCGAAGATTCCCTTGATGTCGGGGTGCGCCTTGAGAATGGCGTCGGTGACGGTCTGTGCCTTGGCCTGGTCGTAGTCGGCGGGCTGCTTGGCGACGACCGTCAGCTTGCCCTTGGTCGCGGCAGCGAAGCCCTGCTCGCGGTTGATACCGTTCTGCTCGCCCGCAATGCCCTGCAGAATCGCCACCTTCCCGCTGTGGACTTTCGCCAGCAGCGCCTTGCCCGCGATCTTGCCTGCCTGGAGGTTGTCGGAGCCGATGAACGAGGCATAGGAAACCCCAGCGGCTTTCGATGCTGCCGGGTCGATCTGGGTGTCCAGATTCAGGATCGGGATCTTCTTCTGCGCCACCGGAACCAGCGGCGTGATGACATTGGTGGCGTTGACCGGCACCACACCGAAGCAATTGTAGTTCTGCCCGGCGAGCGTGGAGATCTTGGCGTTCTCTCCTGAGGAGTCGGTCTCGCTGTTGCCTGCCTGGACGTTGACGTCGACCCCGTCCTTCTTGCCCTCGGCCATGGCGCCGTCCCGCAGTGCCGCCCAGTACGGGTTGGTGAAATCCCGGGTCACGATGGCGATCTTGGCTTTGGTGCCGCCGCCTGAGGTTGCCGAGTCTGATCCGCCTCGGCCACAGGCCGACACCGTTGTGGCCAGCGAAAGTGCTAGTAACGCGCCGACTCCGATTCGGACCCGACTGGGTTGCGTGGTGCGCATGAGAGCTTCCTTTCCATTGGAGTGAAGGGGAGTGGTGTGCGCTTGGGTCGCCGATCGCTCATGGCGTCCGATCATGTCGGGCTCGCCGGTGCTACTCCGCACGACTCCCTCCGCACGAGGCGGCACAACGGCGTGGTGTCGGATGTACTCGTGGCCGGTGCCGCGTCGTCGAGCAGGTGCGACATCGCGTCCACCGCCGCACCGGCGAGCGCCGCGATGGGCTGGGCGACGGCGGTCAACGGTGGATCGAAGAGATCGAACCACGGCGCGTCGTCGAAACCGATCACCGAGATGTCGACAGGGATGTGCAAACCCGCACCGCGCAAACCCTTGATGGCGCCGATGGTCATCAATCCGTCCGCACCGAACACGGCGGTCGGACGGGGTGTCCTTGCCAGCAACAACTTGACGGCCCGTTCGCCGCTGTCCTGGCGGAAGTCGCCCTCGATCACGCTGATGTCCTCGACGGCGACACCGCGTTCGCTCAGCGACCGGATCATCAGCTCCGTTCGCTCGACGCCGACTTTGGTCGTCATCGGCGGTGCGATGACGCCGATCCGACGGTGGCCGAGACCGGTGAGCAGCTCGGCGGCCTCAGCCAGCGCGGCGGCGGCGTCACTGCGGACAACGGGGCATGCCGCAAGATGGCGTGCTGCGGCGGTGCGGCCCGACAACCCAACCGGCCGATCGAGAAACACCAGACGCGCCTTGGCCTTCCCCGCTGACTCCAGACCGGCGGTCATCGCGGCGACCGGTACCAGGATCACACCGTCCACCCTGCTGCCCGCCAACAGCGTCTGCAGGTACTCGTCCTGCCGCTGCGCGTCCTCATCCGAGTTGCACAGCACGGTCGACAGGCCCTTGGCCGCTGCGGCTCGTTGAATCTCGCCCGCGAGTTCGGCGAAGAACGGGTTCGCCACGTCGCTGATCACCAGACCGAGCGAGCCGGTGACTTCGGTGCGCAGTGCACGGGCGCCGGCATGGGGGCGATACCGCATCGACTCGGCGACCTCGGAGATCCTTGTCCTGGTTTCGGCTGGGATGCGGGGGTTGCCGGAGAGGGCGAGCGAGACGGTCGCGATCGACACGCCAGCCGCTTGCGCCACGTCGCGCATACGTACCGCCATCCACTGCCCCGTCACTAGTTAAACGATTAAACTGGCCAGACTGTAGCGACTGATCTCCCCGGTGGGAAGGGCTGTCGGCGAATAGGTGTACTACTTGATCGAGGAAGTCGGCCGCTGCTGTGACTGTGCGCAGCGATACCGTGCCAGCGCCAGGAGCCAGGCGGTTCACCCGCCCTCGCCTTGAGGGGCTGCGTGGTGACGGCCGTCTCGCCGCCAGAAGCATCCACGTGACTCGGGTTACCCTCCTACGGTGGCTACCGAACTAGCGTTGACCTCGCCGGAACCGATTCCCTCCGACTCCGCGCTGCGCAGGGCGCTGCGGCGGGCGAGGGATGGCGTGGCACTCGACGTGGCCGAGGCCGCAGTGCTGCTGCATGCCAGGGGGGAGCACCTGGATGCGCTGTTGGCGGCGGCCGCGCGGGTGCGGGACGCCCACCTCGCCGACGCAGGCAGGTCGGGGGTGATCACCTATAGCCGGAAGGTATTCATCCCGCTGACCAGGTTGTGCCGGGACCGCTGCCATTACTGCACGTTCGTGACGGTGCCTGGCAAGGTCGAGTCGGCATACCTGGAGCGCGAGGAAGTACTCCAGATCGCACGGGAGGGTGCGGCGGCGGGCTGCAAGGAGGCACTGTTCACCCTCGGCGACCGGCCGGAGGAGCGCTGGCCGGAGGCGCGCGAGTGGCTCTCGGCACGGGGTTACTCATCGACGCTGGACTACCTGCGCGCGTGTGCCGTGGCGGTGCTTGAGGAGACCGGCCTGCTGCCGCACCTCAACCCCGGCGTGATGAGCTGGGAGGAACTGCAGCGGTTGCGGCCGGTTGCGCCGAGCATGGGCATGATGCTGGAGACAACGGCGGAGCGATTGTTCTCGGAGAAGGGCGGCCCGCACTACGGCAGCCCGGACAAGGACCCTTCGGTGCGGTTGCGGGTGCTTCAGGACGCGGGGCGGGTCGGGGTGCCCTTCACCACCGGGATCCTCGTCGGCATCGGCGAGACGATCACCGAGCGGGCCGAGTCGCTGTTCGCGATGCGGAAGGTCGCGCGCGACTACGGCCACATCCAAGAAGTGATCGTGCAGAACTTCCGTGCCAAGCCGGACACCGCGATGCGGGCGATGCCGGACGCCGATCTGCACGAGTTGGCCGCGACGGTCGCCCTCGCGCGGCTGCTGCTGCCGCCGGGGGTGAGTGTGCAGGCCCCGCCGAACCTGCTGGGCTCCGAGCACCGTCTGCTGCTGCGCGCGGGGATCGACGACTGGGGCGGTGTCTCTCCGGTGACCCCGGATCACGTCAATCCGGAGCGGCCGTGGCCCGCCATCGACGATCTGGCGGAGTGGACGGCGGCGGCAGGGTTCTCGCTGCGCGAACGGCTGACGGTATATCCGAAATACGTGCGAGGTGGTGACCGCTGGATCGATATCCGGCTGCGTTCCCATGTCGACGCACTGTCCGATGTGGACGGCCTTGGTGCGGAAGGTGTGCACCCGAGAGGTCAGGAATGGCAGGAACCCGACGGCGGCTATGACACCGTCGGGCGTGCCGATCTGCATGCCACCATTGACACGGCAGGGCGTACCAGCGACCGCCGTGGCGATTTCGACACCGTCTATGGCGACTGGGATTCGTTGCGCCAGCAGGTTTCCGGCCCTTCGTCCCGCCTGGACGGTGATGTGAGGGCCGGCTTGCGGCTGGCCGGGGAGAATCCCGCCGCGCTGCTGGAGGAGTCAAATTCCGCCGCCGCGCTCGCGCTGCTCACCGCCGAGGGGGCCGATCTCGAAGAGTTGGCGAGGCTGGCCGACCAGGTGCGTGCCGACGTGGTGGGCGAGGACATCACCTACGTGGTGAATCGCAACATCAACTTCTCCAATGTCTGCTATGTCGGCTGCCGCTTCTGCGCTTTCGCGCAACGGGAGCGCGACGCCGATGCCTACCGACTGTCCACTCAGGACGTCGCGGAACGCGCGGTTGAGGCGGCGCGGGCCGGTGCCACCGAGGTGTGCGTCCAGGGCGGCATCGACCCGAAGCTGCCGGTGACCTACTACGCGGATCTGGTGCGCGCCATCAAGGATCGGGTGCCCGATATGCACGTCCACGCGTTCTCCCCGATGGAGATCGTCTCGGCGGCATCCAAGGCTGGGGTGAGCGTGACGGAGTGGCTGACCGAACTGCGGGACGCCGGCCTTGACACGATTCCCGGCACGGCCGCGGAGATACTCGACGATGACGTGCGCTGGGTGCTGACGAAGGGCAAGCTACCCGCGGCCACCTGGGTCGAAGTGGTTTCCGCCGCGCACCGGCTCGGTATCAGGTCGAGTTGCACCATGATGTACGGCCACGTCGATCATCCCGGCCACTGGCTTGGGCATTTTCGGGTGCTCGCGCGGTTGCAGGACGACACCGGGGGTTTCACGGAGTTCGTTGGCCTGCCGTTTGTGCACCGCAACGCGCCGATCTACCTGGCGGGGTTGGCGCGGCCGGGTCCGTCGATGCGGGACAACCGGGCCGTGCATGCCTTCGCCAGGCTGGCGCTGCACGGCAGGATCGACAACGTGCAGTGCTCCTGGGTCAAGCTCGGCGATGACGGCACCGCACAGGTGCTGTGCGGTGGCGCCAACGACCTCGGCGGCACCCTGATGGAGGAGACCATCAGCAGGATGGCGGGCTCCGAGCACGGCTCCGCCCGCACCGTCTCCGAACTCGCCGGTGTCGCGGCACTGGCCGGCAGGCCCGCGCGGCAGCGCACCACCACCTATGGTCAGGTGCCGGCGCTGCCTGTGTGACAGTCGCTGGCCAGCGACGACACGCGAGCGGCGCACCCGGCCGTGCCGGCATTGCCGCCGTGAGTAGTCTCGTCACCCGTACTGGCTAACGACGCTCACGCGCGCCGGTCAAATGAGACACTGTGGGTCGTTTCATAGGCGGTTCGCGGGTGCGTTGTCCACGTGTGGGTGAAGCGGTGGGAAGAGGCGTCGGCATGCGAGCGGTGATTGTGACCTGCACTGTCGTGCTGTTCCTGCTGGTGCCGTGCGCTGTCGCAGGGGCGAGCGTTCTCGCTTCCCGCAGGCCATCTGCCGCTGACCAGTTGCCGTTCACCCTGCTCGGCCCTGTCGGAATCATCGCGGTGGCGCTCGGCATTCTCGGCTTGGTGTACGGCTTCGTTCGGCATCGCAGGCGAATAGGCAGGCAGGCCGCCGCGGCGAGGCTGTCAGCGCCGAGCCCCCAGCGGTAACACCGCGCCGCCGTGCTGGGAGAATCGACAACCGTGCCAACAGCCGCCAGCCCTGGAATCGGTGCCGAGCGCCGCCCGAGGGTGCTCTCAGGCATCCAGCCAACCGCCGACTCCTTCCACCTCGGCAACTATCTCGGCGCGGTGCGGCAGTGGGTGCGGCTGCAGGACACCCACGACACCTTCTACTGCGTTGTCGACCTGCATGCGATCACCGTCGAGCAGGACCCGGCGGTACTGCGCGAGCGGATCCGGGTGTCCGCGGCGCAGCTGCTGGCACTGGGCGTCGACCCGGAACGCGCCGCGCTGTTCGTGCAGAGCCAGGTGCCGGAGCACACCCAGTTGAGCTGGGTGCTGGAGTGCCTGACCGGTTTCGGCGAGGCAGGCAGGATGACCCAGTTCAAGGACAAGTCGGCGCGCCAGGACACCGGGCATATCAGCGTCGGGCTCTTCACCTACCCGGTACTGATGGCGGCGGACATCCTGCTGTACCAAGCCGATCAGGTGCCGGTGGGCGAGGACCAGCGCCAGCACCTTGAGCTCACCCGCAACCTGGCGCAGCGGTTCAACACCCGTTTCGGTGCCACCTTCACCGTTCCCGAGCCGCATATCGTGCGTGACACCGCGAAGATCTATGACCTGCAGGATCCGACGGCGAAGATGAGCAAGTCGGTTCCTGGCGGCATTGTCGAGCTGCTGGAGGACCCGAAGCGCAGCGCCAAGAAGATCCGCTCCGCGGTGACCGACCCCGGCAGGGAGATCCGCTTTGATGCTGAGGCCAAGCCAGGTGTGTCGAACCTGCTCTCGATCTACTCGGCGCTGACGAGCCGGTCGGTCGCTGAGTTGGAGGGCGCGTATGAGGGCAAGGGGTACGGCGATCTGAAGAAGGATCTGGGTGAGGTGCTGGTAGAGTTCGTGACCCCTATCCAGCGAAGCACTCGATCGTATCTGAATGATCCCGCCGAGCTGGACAAGATCCTCGCCCGCGGCGCCGACCGTGCTCGCGAGGTGGCCGCGGTAACCCTGGCAGGCGTGTACGACCGGATCGGCTTCCTGCGCTAGCTAGGGCATGTCCCGTGTGCTTCTCGAATTGCGGGGGTAGCGGGGGGTGGTTAGTTTCGCTGCGTGACGGAGACAGCGCAGAAGAAGGATTCACTGATCACCCGGCTGCGCAGGCGGTACGGCTGGCTGGACCATCTGGTCAGGGCGAACGAGGCTTTCGGCGAGCACTACGGCAACCACTACGCGGCCGCGATCACTTACTTCAGCGTGCTGTCGCTGGTGCCGATCCTGATGGTGGCGTTCTCGATCGTCGGTTTCCTGGTCGCAGGTAACCAGGTGGTGCTGGACCAGATCCAGTCCGGGATACAGGGGTCGGTGCCTGCCGGGCTGAACGACATCGTCGGCAAGGTGGTGAACGGTGCGCTGCACGCTCGCGGCGGCGTCGGCGTCGTCGGCCTGCTGCTCGCGCTGTACTCCGGTGTCGGCTGGATGAGCAACCTGCGTGACGCCCTCACCGCGCAATGGGGTCAGGAGAAGAAGAGCCAGCCGCTGATCAAGACCACGCTCAAGGACCTTGCTTCGCTGCTCGGGCTTGGGCTGGCACTGGTGGTGTCGTTCGCGCTCACCGCCGCGGGCAGTGGCATCGGCAAGTCCCTGCTGCGGCTTGTCGGGCTAGAAGGGCAGGCGTGGGCACGGCTCGTGCTCGTGGCGGCGACGGTGATACTGACCCTGCTCGCCGACTGGCTGGTGTTCCTGTGGGTCATCTCCCGGCTACCGCGCGAGCACGTCACCGTGCGCAGCGCCATCAAGGGAGCGCTCGTCGCCGCGATCGGATTCGTGATCCTGCAGCATCTCGGTTCGTTCTACCTGGCGAGCGTTTCGAAATCGTCCAGCTTCGCGGTCTTCGGGCCGATCCTCGGCCTGCTGGTGTTCGCCAACCTGGTGGCGCGCTTCCTGCTGTATGTCACGGCATGGACAGCGACCGCGAGGGAGAACGTCAAGCCGAAACCGCTCGCGGCTCCGGCACCCGCGATCATCCGTCCCACCGTATTCGTGCACCGAGCTCCGAGCGTCGGGCAGGTAGCTGGGCTGGTCGGTTCCGGCGCGCTGGCCACAGTGCTGCTGCGAAACCGCCGCCGCCGCTGATCTGCTCACGGCGCTACCCCTCGCAGCAATGTGCGTACCAGCCCGCTCGCGAAGGCGGCGGCTTCTGGATCGGTGATTTCATCCCCCATGAAGGCGAGCAGGAATGCCTGCTGGAAGCAAGCGCCGAGCAGCATCGATGCGACGGCTTCCGGGTAGACACCCTTGGCTACCCGCCCCAGCCGCTGCTCGCTGCGCAGGTAACTGGCCAGCATCTGGTTCGCCTTGTGCGGGCCGGCGTCACGTGCCCGCAATATCGCGCGTTGCTTGGCGAGCAGTCCAGGCTCGGAGAACAGTGACCACCCGATCGGCATGCTCCGCGCGAAGAAATGCAACGCCTGCCGCGCCAGTTCGGTGAGGTGAGTCGAGATGGTACCGGTCCCCACTCTGTCTCCCATCTCGGTGAGGGCGTCGATGAACTGTGGCAGCCGTTCGTGCAGCACGTGCAGGAACAGATCCTCCTTGCCGGTGAAGTGCTTGTACAGCGTCGCTTCGGAGTAGCCTGCCGCTTTCGCGATTTCCTTGGTAGTCGTGCGCGCCAGCCCTCGTTCGCGCATCACGGACTCGGCGGCGTCCAGCATTCGCTCACGGGCGTTGGATGGCTCTGGCATGTTGACATGGTAGTTAGTGAGCACTCACTATGGTAGTTAGTGAGCACTCGCAAACTAGGAGCAGGTCATGCGGATCACGGTGTTCGGTGCCAGCGGAGGCACCGGGAAAATGCTCGTGCGATTGGCGCTCGACGAGAGCCACGAGGTCACCGCGGTGGTACGAGATCCCGCGAAGCTGGGGACGCGGCACGAGAAGCTGTCGGTCGTGCGGGCCGACGTGCTCGACTCCGCGGCGATCAAGCCCGCAGTGAAGGAAGCCGACGCGGTGTTCTCCGCGTTGGGGGCGAAGCAGCGCAGCGACCCGGCAAGGATCTGTTCGAGGGGCATTCACAGCATCCTTGAGGCGATGAGCGCAGTCGGCACGCGGCGCCTGCTCTGCATCAGCGCCGCGCCGGTGGCGGAGGCGACCGAGGGCGACCGGCTGCTGTATCGGGCCCTTGCCAGGCCGCTGCTGCGCGCCATCTTGCGGGAGGCATACGCCGATATGGCCACCATGGAGCGGGAGGTGACCGCCAGCGATACCGAGTGGACGGTGTTCCGGCCACCGAAGCTGATCGACAAACCCTCGGGCGGCGGCTACCGGACGGCATACAACGCAAACGTCGCGGGTGGGTACCGCATCGCCAGGGCCGACCTCGCCACGGAGATGCTGGCACGTGTCAGCGATCCGGCCTCCTACGGCAAGTTCATCGGCATCGGCTACTGACGCCGCGGCGTTCCTCAGCTTCGGGTGCTGCGGCGCCGATACAACCACAGGCCGAGAGCCAGCGCGATCAGTACCAGCGCTACCAGTACCAGCGCCGTCATCAGGCCACTGAAGGAGTGCCCCTCCGAGCCCGCGGTGCCGGCGGCAGCGACGGCGGTTGGCGTCACGGCTACCGCGGCCTTGTCCGGGTTCGCGCTCACCAGTCGCCCTACCGCAGGGCTGCGGGCCTTAGCCAGTGCGAAGCCGTAGTTCATCAGGGCCAAGCCGTTCTGGTACATGCCTTCGAGATGATTGTCGTTGTGCATCATGATCAGGCCGATCTTGTGACCATCCCGCTCGGCCGCGTTGGCGTAGGTGTGTGTCGCGTCGTCGGTGAATCCGGTCTTGCCGCCGATATCGCCCGGGTAGTTCGCCAGCAGCTGGTTGTCATTGATAACCAGGAAGCCGGGCTTACCGCCGAAGCCGGGAAACGGGTACGACCGCGTGTGGATCAACGACGTCAGGTAGGGGTTGTGCAGCACCTGGTCGAAGATCACGGACAGGTCGTACGCGGAGGTGGACATGCCGGGTGCGTCAAGCCCAGACGGCGATTCCACCTGCGTGTCAAGCGCCCCGAGCGAGTGAGCCAGGGCGTTCTCCTTCCGTAACGCCTGTGGCATGCCGCCGAGCCGCATCGCGAGGGCATGCGCGATGTCGTTGCCCGAATGCATCAGCAGCCCGTGCAGCAACTGGTCCACCGTGTATTTGCCGCCTCGGCCGATGCCTACCCTGGTGCCTTCGGCGTTGGCGTCGGCCTGCGTGCCGATGACCACTGTGCCCGGTTCGAGCTCCCGAGCCACGGTCAGCGCGAGCAGCATCTTCGCGAGCGACGCCGGGCGCAGCCTGGCGTGCGGGTCGCGGGCGGCGAGGACATCCCCGCTGTTCACGTCGAAGATGACCCAGGACTGAAAGCGCAGCTTGGCCGGCAGCGGCGGTGCGCCCTTCGGCAGTACATAACCGCATCCGGCCAGTTGCTCGCCTCCAACGGGCTTGGCGGGCACCGGCGGCGGCGCGGGAACCGTCGACCCAGGGGCGGGTACCTCCGAGGAGTCAACGGCCTTCGGCGTGTGTACCCGGTCGGGGCAGTTGGTCGGGAGCGGCGCGGCCGCAACCGGCACTGCCAAGCCGCAGGCCAGCAGGCCGACCAGCGAGCACAGCACGACAAGGACGGTGTTCCGGCGCCGCCGGATCGCTACCAGCACGGTGGAAGGCTATCTGACCACCGTGAGTACTTTCGTACGCTATAGCGTACGAAAGTACTCACGGCAGGTGGGGGAGGTCGGTTGGGCCGAAGGCGTCGGGGAGTACCGAGGAGAACGGTTGGATGCCGTGTGGGGTGTCGAGTAGGCAGTCGGGGCCACCGAATTCGTAGAGCACCTGGCGGCACCGGCCGCAGGGCATCAGCAGCTGGCCGGCCCCGCCACGGCAGGCAACGGCCACCAGCCTGCCGCCTCCGGTCAGCTGGAGCTGGCCCGCCATAGTGCACTCGGCGCACATGCCAAGACCGTACGAGGCATTCTCCACGTTGCACCCGGTCACCGTGCGGCCATCGGAGCACAGGGCTGCCGCGCCCACCCGCAATCCGGAGTACGGGGCGTACGCCGCCGCCGCCGCTGTCCTCGCCGCGGCCCGCAGCGCTTCCCAATCAGCCACCACTACCCCTTCGGTAGATGAACCCCTGCGCCTTCGGCGGTCGCAATCGTTGCGAGGCGACACCCATCACAATGAGCGTCACGATGTGCGGGGTGTATGCGGTGAGCTCGCGTGGCAGCGAGCCGACACTCCAGTAGATCCAGTAGAGGAACACCGCGGCGACGGCACCGATGCCCGCCGAGAGCCACCGGCGGCGGAACAGCTGCACGATGACGATCACGACGATCAGCAGCACCACCGCGTACAGCAGCGCCAGCACGGCGTCGCCGCCAGGGCCGAGCTGCAGACCGTCGGTGTAGCCGAAAAGCGCGGCGCCGCCGAGCAGCCCGGAAGGCCGCCAGTTGCCGAAGATCATCGCCGCCAGCCCGATGTAGCCTCGGCCGTCGGTCTGGTTCTCCAGGTACCCGGTGCTGCCGGGGCTGAGCACCAGCGTGGCACCACCGAGCCCGGCCATCGCGCCCGAGATGATCACCGCGATGTACTTGTGCAGGTAGACCTTCACCCCGAGCGATTCGGCGGCGATCGGGTTTTCCCCGCAGGAGCGCAGCCGCAGGCCGAAGCGGGTGCGCCACAGCACCAGGTAGCTCGCGGGCACCAGCAGCACCGCGAGCACTGTCAGCGGCGAGAGCCCGGTGACCAGGCCGCGCAGGATGCCCGCCACGTCGGAGAGTCCGACGCGTTGCATTTTCTCCAGCGAGCCGAGCCAGTCGCCGAGGCCGCGCACCGAATAGGTATCGAAGGTCGGCACCGGTGGAGAGGCTCGCGGGTTGTGCGAGATCGGTGCGAAGATCAGCGAGGACAGGTACTTCGCGACGCCGGCGCCGAGCAGGTTGATGGCGACACCGGAGACGATGTGGTTCACCCCGAAGGTCACGGTCGCCAGCGCGTGCAGGGCGCCGCCGATCGCGCCGAAGATCGCCGCTGCCAGCACCCCGACCCACGGGCCCCAGAAGTAGCCGCCGAACGCCGCCCCCCAGGTCCCGAAGATCATCATGCCTTCCAGACCGATGTTGATCACGCCGGAGCGTTCCGCCCACAGCCCGCCGAGCGCGGCGAGCAGGATCGGCAGTGCGCGCAGCAGCCCGATCTGGATGGTCGAGGATGCGGTGAGCTGCGGCTCGTTGGTGAGGTACGACGCGGTCGACATCGCTGCGATGGCGACTACTACCCAGAACACCGCGGTTGCCCAGCGCGGGAAGCGGCGGCCGACGATGGCTGCGGGGCTCGTCAGCGGCGCGTTAAGCGGGTCGGGATCGGTCGTGGTCAGCAGGCTCATGACGCGCTCCCTACCTGCACCGCGGCCGCACCGGAGGCGTCCCGGGGTAGGAAGTCCCTACCGACCCGGCGCTGCTGGCGGGCCAGGTCCATCCTGCGCACGATCTCGTAAGCGACCACCACCGACAGCACGATGATCCCTTCCATGATCGTCACGATCTCCTTGGGGACGCCGATGTTGTCCAGCGCGACCGAGGATTTGTCGAGGAAGGACCACAGCAGCGCGCCGAACGCGATCCCCATCGGGTGATTGCGGCCGATCAGCGCCACCGCGATCCCGGTGAAGCCGTATCCCTGCGGCGCGTTGATGCCGTAGCTGAAGTCCCTGCCGAGCAGTTCAGGGATCGCAACGAGACCCGCCACCGCACCGGAGAGCAGCATCGCGATCAGCACCATCCGTTTGGCGTTCACGCCGCCTGCGGCCGCCGCGGTCATGGACTCGCCGGAGGCCTTCAGCTCGAAGCCGAACCGGGTGCGGTTGAGCAGCACCCAATACCCGACTCCCAGTATCACCGCGAGGAACACCAGCCCGAACAGCGTCCCCGCTGCGCCGAGCGGGATGCCGGGCACCCTGCCAGACGGCGGGATCACCTTGGTTGCGAGGTTGTTGCCGGTCTGCACGCCGAAGATGTCGGGCCGGATCAGATATGCGGTAATCCCGGCGACGATCGAGTTCAGCATGATCGTGGAGATCACCTCGTTGACACCACGGGTGACCTTGAGGATCGCGGGTAGCGCCGCGTACAGCGCACCTGCCAGCGCGGCCACCAGGATGATCGCGATGGGATGGATCACAGGAGGCAGCGCGATCTCGCCCCCGAAAATCGCCGCCACGATCACCGCGAACCGGTACTGGCCCTCGACCCCGATGTTGAACAGGTTCATCTGGAAGCCGATGGCGACCGCGAGTCCGGAAAGGTAGTAGACGGCGGCGGAGTTGACGGTGTCGACAGCCGTGGTGCCATGCACCAGCTGGCCAGCCATCGCGCCGAACGCCTGCCATGGGCTGTCGTGCGAGATCAGCAGTGCGATCGCGCACAGCGCCATCGAGAACACCACGGCCAGCACCGCGGGAAAGATCTTGCTTCGCAGTACGGTCATCGTGCGTCATCTCCGCCGCGCATGCTCTCCTCGGCGTCGTCGGCCACTGCCGGGATGATCTGGGTGTGCGCAGCGCCGTCGATGTTCTCCACGCGGTGGGCACCTTCCTGGGAAGCGCCGATGCCCTGCTGCTCGCCGCCTGCACCGGTCATCGCGGCACCCAACTCAGCTGGGGTGACGGTCACCGGATCAGCGTCCGCCACCAGTCTGCCGCGCAGGATCACCTTGATGCTGTCGGACAGCCCGATCAGCTCGTCGAGGTCGGCGGAAATCAGCAGCACCGCGAGCCCTTTCGCTCGCGCCGTGCGGATCTGTTCCCAGATCAGGGCTTGCGCCCCGACATCGACGCCCCTGGTCGGATGGGAGGCGATCAGCGCGACCGGCGCT
>JBOHEL010000023.1:0-22270 GCA_050700995.1 Sciscionella sp.
CAACCCCGACCGACTGCGCAGCGAAGCATCATTCGCCGCGCTGTGCGGCGCCAGCCCCATCGAGGCGTCCTCGGGCAAGACCAACCGTCACCGGCTCAACCGAGGCGGCGACCGACAAGCCAACGCCACGCTCTACCGCATCACCCTCTCCCGCCTGCGCTGGGACCAGCCCACCCGTGACTACCTCCAGCGACGCATCAACGAAGGCAAAACCCGCCGCGAGGCGATCCGCTGCATCAAGCGTTACATCGCCCGCGAGGTCTACAAGATCATCACCGAGCCCACACCAGACCACCCCGAGCTACCAGCCGCGGCTTGACATCCATAGGGGCATCCACGCCACCCACAAGACCCCGGCAATCAAGACATCGTTGCTGCGCCATCCCCGGTTCCACCCGCACCTCACCCCCACCAGCGCCTCCTGGCTCAACCTGGTGCAGCGCTGGTTCGCCGAGCTGACCACCCGCAAACCGCGCCGCTCCGCGCATCGCAGCGTGGTCGAACTCGAAACCGACCTCCGCAAATGGATCAACGAAGGCAACGCCCACCCCAAGCCCTTCATCTGGACCAAGACCACCGACGAAATCCTCCACACCCTCGCCAGCTACTGCCAACGAATCAACGACTCAGGACACTAGCGGTGGACTTCGTGCACATCGACACCACGTTTCTCACCCGGCTCTACGCCCTGATCGCGGTCGACCACGGCTCCCGCCGGGCACATCTGGTTGGGGTGCGCATCCGACCGGCGCGTGGACCACCCGAACTGCCCGCAACCTGCTGATGGATCTCAACGACCGTCTCACCACCCTGACGTTCCTACTCCGGGACCGAGACTCCCGGTTCACCGAAGCATTCGACGCGGTCTTCGCCGCAGACAGCATCCGGATCCTCACCAGCCCATCCCAAGCACCACGGGCGAACGCGATCTGCGAACGCATGATCGGAACACTGCGCCACGAGCTACTCGACCGGGTCCTGATTCTGAACGAACGCCACCTCCACCGGATCCTCACCACCTACCTGAACCACTTCACCACCGCGCGACCACACCGCACCCTCGGACAACTCACACCGGCCCAGACCGCCGGGTGGCCCAGACCCATCCCCCACCCGTGATCAACCTTACCGACCACCAAGTACGCCGCAGACCAATCCTCAGCGGACTCACCAGCGAGTATCAGCTCGCAGCATGACCTCACCGAACACCCGAAAACCCGCACATCAAGACCAAAATCCAAAAATCGAGCCCCACACCCTCATTGTGGACCAGGCTCACCTGCTGCACGCCCTGCGCGAATTCGAAGTGTTCTACAACGAGCATCGGACACACCGCGCCTTGCAAGGCCCAGCTCCATGTCGTCCGCTCCCCCCACCGATCACCGAATCAGACCAGCTGAACCAGCTCACCATCCAACGAAGAGATCGACTCGCTGGAATCCTCCACGAGTACCACCACGCCACCTGAACAGCAGGGATGAGGTTTTCGGCACCTACACCGTTCGGGCAGTATGTGAGGTGCAGATCCGCCGTGTTCGGAAGTGGCGTCAATGATCCACTGTGATCTGCAGTGCGCACACTCGTCAACAATCCGCGTCTTCAGTCGCCACCGAGGCTCATATCAACACGCGCCCACCCGCGATTCCGGGGCGCCCCATGTCACAGCCCAAATCCTATTTTCGAGCAAGACACGGTTCGGATATGTCCATTTCTTTGTGACAAGGCGTCGCTGGATTAAGGAGTCAGTACAGTTCCAACTGCTGATACTCCCCGGGTGCCAGCGGCACAGCGGGCAGCGTGACGCGCGCACCGTGGTTGACCGGTCTCGTCAGCCGGTGTACCGCAACCGCCTCGAGCACCGATGGCGACTTGCTGCGGGGGTAAAACCAGCGGCGCATCCACCAGTCGGCGATCGCGTCTACGTCAGCGATAGCGAGCGGGCAACGGAACCTGTACTTCGGCTCTGCGTCGATGCCGAGCAGGTATGGCAGCAGGTTGTCCACAAGGTTGATGCCGTAGATGATGCGCTGACGCCCGTGCTGAAGCAGGATGTCCGATGGCCACTCAAGCAGGTCAAAGCCGTGACGGACCTTGCGGAACTTGGGGTTCACGCCTTCGCCGAAGATGCTGTTGACCCGCGCACCGCCGGCGGTTTGCTCTGCAAGGCGCACCAACGCGCGCACCGACTCGGCCGACAGATGAGAAGTACCGAACGACCTCGACCGACCGAGCTCACGGAATTCGATGGGTGAGGAGCCGTCGAGGACTTCCGGCGGGATTCGAATTCGGTTGTACTGGCTGGCCCCCGAGCCGTATAGCGAAGTTGTGCCGATGAACACTAGATTGGATCGTCGGCGGATCGGTCGACCGGCCATCGAGGAGGCGATCTGGCTGGCATAGGTTGAATAGCGCTGTCGATATGTTTTCACGACCGTCGGGCTGACGGTCAACATGCTGACAAGCTTGCCACCCAGCAGTGAGTTGTACGGGGCGACGGCTCCACAGACTGTGAGATCGGCGATCTCCGTGCCCGCCGCGTCAGCTTTGGCTCGCCGTAGCACGGAAATGATGGCCCGTCGCGCCTTGGGGTCGTCGAGCGCCCGGGACAGCCCTGCATACGTCGCCTTAGGGTACATGTAAGGCGCGAGCGCTTGCCGAGCGCCGAGCAGGTCAGCCAGCGCTAGGCAGCGCTTGCTGCGGAAGAGGTCGGACTCGGCGCGCCGACGCCAACCGATGACATCGTCCGCATCATGGATCTTCTTGAAGTCCGTGGGCTTAACGAACCGATGATGGTCACGTCGGCGGCTTGCTGCCTCCTTCAGCAACCGTTCAATCGCCTCGGTAGCCGGGTTCTCCCATAGCGATGGCCAATACAAGCCATCCTTGACCAAGTCGTCGACGTAAAGTTCATCGCGCATGATTTGCAATCGCGTCGTAATCCAACGCGCCATCCGGAGGGTCGGAGCGGCACGCAGATTGTCAAGGAATACCCTTGGTTGCCAGCCAATCCAGTCATCTCGCTCAGCCAATTGCACGACGGCGCTCCCGAGCGCAGCGATCCCAATGACCGGGTGGAACGGAACTGCACGATCACGAACCAAGATCATCATCGTTCGCCCGGGAACACTCGTATACTGATTAGACCAAGTATGACGGAAGTACCGCCAAATGTCCATAAGCTTGAACCCGGTTTGCGTACAACGCTCGCTGGACACGATTTGCACGTATGGGTCGATTACTTTGCGCAAGCGCGCCGGGTCCGAGTCTTCACCATCACCAAGGCCCTGAAGCGCTGCCGCGAATTCCTTGCCGTCACGCATGAGACTGAAAATCGACACGAACTTTCCATCGAACTCGCGAGGTTTTTCCATCGCGGTGATGAATCGACGCACCGATGGCGTGGCCAACTGCTCGTCGCGCTTGATGAGTTCCTGCCGCCGAACTCGGCGTTTCTCTTCGAGTGGCTCGGCCACGCCAACGGGCGGAGCGACGGCCACCGTCGCACCATTTACACGAATGTGCCAACCTTGACCGGCGAGATCGATCAATATGGAGGTAGCAGCTGCATCTGCAGCGTTGTCACGGGCAAGACACCGTTTACGCGCGGCCTGGCATGCCTCGGAATCACCGTCAACCAGCGCACGACCAAGCGCCGCGAAGGCACGTCGTTCCGCGGTTCCACACCCGGGCGGGCACGGCAAGGGATGCCACATCTCGATCATGTTAGGCATTCATAAAGGTGGCGAGTACGTCAGCCCACGACTGACGGAGCCTCTGCGCATGCCCCAACTCGGCATTTCGTTGCAGCGCTGCCTCAGCGCGAGCAGACGCGAGAACAGTGAGGGCAACTTGGCGTGCGAGATCTTGATCCCTGCCCGACTCGCTCATCGCTAGCGGGCCATAAAGATCACGATACCAGGGATGCTTGGTGTTGAGCAGCACAACGATCTGTCGATCGCGCAGGACTACTTCATATGCTCCCATTGTGGGTAGTTCAGCGGCAGCGATTTGGTATGGGGCTTCCCGTTGGACCAGCCCATCTACCAGCTCCTTGAGTTCGTCAGGGATGGGTCGTCGCCCACGTGGCAACGATGGCAGTGACGCATCGGCGCGTGCCGCCTGTTGCTCCGCAGCACTCAGTGGCTCAGTCGCTTTGACCAGCAGAAACTGGTTGCGAACACGACCGTTTAATGCACGAGCGATCGTCTCCAGATCCGGTGAAATGATTTCCAGCAGCTCGGGCCGTGGCGAGATCGCTTGCTTAGCATGGGTGATGCCGAACAACTCGTCGAGGATTGGATCAAATCTGACCTCGCATCTCCACCAGTCGTCGTAGTTCTCGCGGCGCTTACCACCCATAAAGAACCACCCACGATCGATCTCGCGTCCAGCGCGCACAACGGAGACCGGAGGACCGGCCGTGACTCCCATGGCCCGTTTTTCTTCGGCCGACAACGCATGCCAGCGGCCGATGGGAAGTTCGCTGAACGTAACCGAAATGGTGCCGATGGCAGTGCCCACCGGGATCTCATAAAGCAGATCATCACCGAACTGTCTACCGCCAATTATCTTCGACCCAGGTTGGAGACAGAGGGGATCGTTCACCACCACACGCTGACCGTTGACCTGCAAGCTGACACCCCCGGTGAGGAAGTGCCGGTAAATTCGACCCAGATCGTCCCTAAGCCTGCGGGCTAGCGCTGACGAACGCTTGTACTCGACTCTGTCGCAGCGCGTCAGCCGAACCACGGTACCCGAATCCGTGTCGGGGACGAACTCAGGTCGGTCGATAAGTTCGACGGGAGGCAGTGTGGCATCGCCGCTGCTGATCAACTCGTCGATGTCCAACCTCGACCAGAGGACACCGATACCGCGCCGCCACGTGTAGACCTCGACGCGACGGCTGCGGCTGAGGGCACCATTCGGCAGTCCCATACCGTAACGTCCCAGGGACGACCGGTCATTGAAGCGGCTTGTCCCGCCGAAGGTCAGGGCCTCCGCAAGTGATCTTGCATCCATGCCATCGCCATCGTCGACCACCGTGATCTCGATCTGCCGGCCAGGACTCCGCGCAGCAGCGACCTCCACTGCGACGTGGCGCGCTCTGGCCTGCAACGAGTTATCGACCAGCTCAGCGATCGCAAGCCCGGTTGTCTTGTAGCCAGTGTCCCGCGTGGCGAAAAGGAAGTTGGCGGGGTCTACCAGCCGAGGCCGAACGGCCAGACCGCTGTCGGCCTGTGTGGCCATCAGTTAACGCCACCTCTCCGCGGGCTGCCTTCTCCGGAAGCGTGATCGTACACTATCCTAGCCGACTGTTACGTTATAGACATGTTTAAGACGCGCATCTTGACGCTAAACTACCTCGGGTGTTCGGAGCGTGTACATGGCCACGCGGCGACGAATAAGCGCCGATACACCTCTGCCCGAATGCCCGGGAAGCGCATCGGTCTGTCGTTGCCATCGCCGATCAGTGAACGCCTTGACGATCTCGTAACCCTCGCGAGCAAACGGGCGAACGGACGAATCGCAAAGAACTTATCGCCTCGCTAATTCTCGCCGGACCGACGACAGGTGAAGAAGTCGCGACATTGCTGCGCAACTATAGGCAAGCCGAGGCGCGAGATGCGCGGCCCGGTGGAGCTACTGCCGATACAACTATTGTGATCCGGTCCTACCGACCCGGGCCTCGTCCACGCCGACGGCTCTAGGCCGGACGGTTCGGCCTCGCGCCGTCGTTGCTTGGCCGTCGAGCCGCGCAGGGACAGGTGGGCGTCTTAAGGTAGGCGTTCTGGGTCGCGTCGCGTGGAAGCAGGTCGCGTATATCGATGCCGTGGTCTCAGGCGAGGATACGGTTGACCGAGCCGCGCGGACCAGGATCCGGCAGCCGGGGATCGCAGAACGTGCCGCAGACGCCGGCGGCGGGCACGATGTCAAAGGCGCCGCGTTGTCCCACACCGGAGGACGTCCAGGTTGCCGCGGTTCCGCGGTTCTTCGCCGAAATCGCCGTCAAACTCCTGCGATGAGGTGTCCACCGCTCGGTCACTGCCCTGGAACACATTCGGAGCTGGATCGAGCGGTGGAACACCAGCCCCAAGCCCTACGTCTGGACCCGCGTCGCCGACCAGATCCTCGAATCACTCGCCGCTTAATGCCACCGACTTAACGAGTCGAAGAACTACCGGTAGCCGGTCTCCAGCACGAACGACTCCGAGTTCGTCATGATCTCCGCCACGAGGACGCCTGACTCTGGGTCTTCGTCGCGTCGCACGCCGAGTAGCCGGATGTGGTCCCCAGCCAGGAGGTCGACGGCGAACTCGTGCGCAGCAGCACCGTCGGTTCGCCCGGCCCGCGCTTCATGGTCCAACTGTGCGCGCCGTTCGCTGAGGCCACGAGGCCATGGTAGTCGAACCGGTCGCCGACGCACACCGCGCTGATGTGTGGTACCACCTGAGCCCAGGAGTCGTCGCATAGGTGACGGACTTGACAGTACTTGCAGTTCTCCACGCTCGGTTTCGCCGCCGGGGACTGGCCTGTCACTGCTTGAGGACTGCGACGGCCGCGGCCGTACCGGTCGACTCACAGTCGGCCGCCACAAGCGCTCTCACAAGCAGTTCGAGGGCGGCGTGCACGACGTCGCCGAACAGCGCCGCCGTGTTCGGCATCGGCGGGTAGCCGCTACCCTCCCACAACTCGGGGTATGCGGCCCGGGACAGCATCCAGCGCCGCGGACAGGCTTCCAGATCGTTGAGGGACGAGTAGCTCCACGAAGCCGGCGGCACTGGCCAGATACCCCAGCAGGACCGTACCGAGGTCGCGAACCGGGCGGGCTCAGTGGTCATTGGATCGTGTTGCGCACGAGTTGGGTCGCGAACGGCAGGCTCCGTGCGATGATCAGGTCGTCGATGAGCCGCACCGGTACAGCGCTGCCGTACTCCTTGGCGTCACGAAGTCCCTCGTTCGGTGCGATATCCGGCGTCATCGGGCCGTGGACGCCGAAGATCCATCGCTGGTCGCCTCGCTCGGCGAGGATCGGGGCAGTCACGCGACCGATGCCGTCGAGGCGGATCTCGACGTTACGGCTGAACTCGACGCCTTCGATGCCGTGGCTGAGGAGATCGCCGTAGAGCTTCTCAGCTGATCGATCGAGTCGCTCCGTATCGAGTACCGGGAGCGTGCCGTCGATGAGATAGCGCAACAGGCTCGCACTGACGTGCCGGTCCAGCAGACCGTGCTCGAAGCGGTTTCGGAAGCTGCGCAGGCAGCGGTAGCACGACTCGTCGCACTGGGCGGGGCACTCTTCGAGGATCGACAGCGTCTCCTTGAAGATCTCGATGCCGAATTCACTGACTCGCCGCGTGAACCCGGCGCCACCGGCCAGCGTGTCGTAGAGGTAGATCTCGGACGCTAGCCCTTCAGCGCCCAGGTTGTTGAGGGCAGGCCGATACTCGGCCTGCAGTTCTGTGGCCTCGATGTCGAGCCGACGCGTCGCCGCAATGGTCAACCCCTCGGCGATCGTTCGGAGCGCCACCTGCGTCGATAGGAACGCCGGTCGCAGCGTGATCGGAGCGGCGACGTTGAGCCGGACGAGCAGCACGTCGGAGATGAAGTCCGTGCCCAGCACCAGGCCGCGAGTCGACGCCGACCCGGGGCAATTGCGCTCCCGATCATCTGGGTACGGCTTGTGGTGCGTGCCGCCGACCACGCCCGAACCCGAAGCGGTCGGTTCGATCAACCCGCACAACGTGCAATAGGTGTAGCCCTCGTTGCGGGGTCCGGTATTGGTGACGAGCAGCGCCTCACGGCGGTAGGTCTGGCTGAGCCGGTCCGTCACGTGCTGCCAGGCGCCGTCGTCGGTCGGGCCAGGCGCCATCAGCTTCGCACGGGTGGCGTAGCTCCGGGCTGGGGCATCGTCCGGGCTGGTGCCGGGCGGGTCGTCCACCCGGTGCGCGAAGCCCGGTGGACGGATCCAGTTTTTCGCCTTGCCGAACGTCGCTGTTGTACCGCACGCCGGGCAGTCTCGCAACTCGCCGCGTGCTGCCTCGTCATACGACACATGCTTCGCGTAGTGGCATACCTGGCACTCGAAGTACAGCAGTTTCTGTTGCCACGCCCGGAAGCGTTCCTGTTGGACCGGCGCGTAGATCGCCCCGGATCGCCATTCCTTGTTGTCGATCCAGACCGTCTTTCCTGGCGCGTACTGGCTCAAGGCCACCGCCAATCCCTGGCTCGGGGCGTACTGGAACGCGGCCCGAAACCGCGTCGACCGGTCGTGGTCGAAGACGTGGAATGAGACCACGTCGGTGGGAAACGCGTAGCGCGGCAGCACGCCCTTGTAGAGCAGTCGGTCGAGCAGGTTGGTCTCGCTCCGCCGGATGCTCGGGTTTGTCCCATCCTCGGCCGGACCGTCGTCCTCGACCTCGCCGAGGCCGCCCCACTCCCCGTCGCCTTCCTCGTTCTTGGGCAGCTTCCCGTCGGGGTCGAGGTCCAGCGCCTTGTCGATCTCGCTGAGCGTCTTGCTTACCAGGCCGGCCAGCAGTCGCTTGCGATCTTCCTGGCGCAGTTCGGACGGGAGCCAGTCGTCAGCCCCCCTGCGCAGCCCTGCCTCGTTGTCCTTCAGCCAGGCTTCGAAGTCGGTCCGGTTCAGCAGCGAGTCCTCGCGGACAAATCCCTCGACGCTCCCGAGCACCTCAAAGAGCGGCCGTTGCTGATCAGGTTCGACGTTGGGCAGCCGGTCCTGGTGGTATCGCTGCAGGAGGTACGCCGTCAGGTGGCGCCGCGCGATCTCGTCGTTGTCCATCGTGAGCACCGGATCGTCGACGCGCCCACTGATCATGGCTCGTGGCTGGCGGAAGTAGTGGTCGTCGTGGGTATCGGCGCTGCCGAACGCGACGACGGTCGCCACGGCGTTTCCGCGACGACCCGCTCGACCTGCACGCTGCTGGTAGTTGGCTCGCGACGGCGGCATGTTGCGCAGTGCCACCCCGGACAGCGTGCCGATATCGATGCCGACCTCCATGGTCGTTGTGCACGACAACACATCGATCGCTGCATGGGGTGTGCCGGTCGCATCCGGCGGCTCGATGTCGACGTCTTGGAAGAGGAGTTCGTGCTCTTCCGACTTCGAAAAGACATCCTCGGATTGCGATGAGTTCAGCTGGGCGGTGTGCTCGGCCGCGATGATGCTCATCGGCGGCACATTCCTGAGCGCCCGTACCGAACTGGCCCGGTAGTAGCTCTTGCGCGCCGCGAAGACCTCGTCGGTTTCGGGGTTGAGCGTGCGGACCCGGGCCGCGCCGCAGTTGATACAGCGCGTGAGCCCCGGGAACGGGCGTTGGGTGAACTTGCAGCGCTCGCAGTAGCCCCATGCACCACCCGTCTCAAGCGCGACGGTGGAGGCGAGGAGACGGTACTTCGGCGCCACCGCCTCGCAGAAATTGCGCAGCAGGATCGGCAACCAATCGTTGGCGAATGTCCTGCGGAGCGCGGGCGTACCGAGCCAGCACTCGATGGTCTGGAACTTGCCGGTGTGCGACTTGATACCGCCGTGCGTGCCGATCCAGTCGCTGGCCATCGCGGCGAAACGCATGCCCACCCTCGGCGTGGCCCACTGGGCGAGCCACAGGCGGACCAGCGCCAACTTCGTCTCCACCGTCGTCGCCAGACCAGGCAGGTCCGGCAGTTGTCCGACGAAGTGGTCGCTGAGGTTGGCCCGCTCCCGAATCGATGCCAGGCCGAGCGAAGTGAAGCCGTAGTAGCGGTCGGTCACCGTCACGTACATCGCACGCAGCAGCGCCTGCGGCGGCGGCGCCGCGATCGACAGCAACTGGATGAGCTCGGTCGCATCGGTGAGCGCGCCCCGTTCAAGGCACTGTGCGACATCGGTCACCGCCTGCAGCGATTCGGCTGGGCCGAGTTCTGGCCGTAGGCGGACGCCGAGCAGGTTGGCGCCGACCATGGCGCAGAGATAGAGGTGTTCGAGACTGAGCGACTTGGTGATCAGCGGCTGGCCCGACAGCTCGTGCCAGCCGCGCAGGATGACGGGACGCATGACGTCGCGCATCGAGTAGGTCTGCAGGTTGGGTGCGAGACGGGCCGCGACCTGCCGGGAATCGGAGAACGCCAGTACCTTGCGGCCGCGCAGCGGCGCGAACGCGGTGGCCGGTTGCTGGCCCGGCGGCTGCACCTCAATTTGCCGCGTCACGAGCGCCAGGAACGGTTGGTCACCCTTGGTCTGGTGGTCCTGGACGGTCGAGCGGCCGTATCGCGGGGTGGCCACGCAGACGCCGCAGGGGATGAACTCGCCCTTGGACTCGGCCTGGTCCTCGTCATCCTCGGTCTGCACGACTTCGCCCGTGCGTTTGGCGGGCAGGAACACGAAGCGGACCCGCTTGCCCGGCTCCTCCGGGTTGAGCCGCCCAGTAACTAGATCCAACTGGCGGCGTTCCACGACCTCCTCGGGCTCTTCCAGCAGCAGGTCGAGCGGTTGCAACTCGGGGATGAGGCCGGACGAGGCGAGAAACGCACTGCCCGGTTCCTGCCAGAGGAAGGACGGGTCGGCGACGTCGTCGGTGTAGGCGCGGGCGTACGCGGTGCCGCAGTCCCGGCAGGTATAGAACTCGAACACCCGGGCACCGCAGCCGCAGGTGGCCTGCGGCTGCGCGTACAACGCGCCGATCGGACCGGAGTCGTACGTACCGCGATCGACTTCCGTGCAGTCCGGGTCGAGGCAGGCCCAGAGCCCCGGCAGGCCGCGGAAGAATGCGTGGACACGGCACGGCAGCAGGCCGGCATCGTTGGCGGTCCTCCGAGCGGCGCTGCCGAGCGCTATCAGTGCGGAGGTCGCTCGATCGGCCAGTTCGCGCTCGACCTCCGGGAAGAGGATCTGTCCGAGTCGGTCGACCGGCTGCGCCTCCCGCATCGTCTCGTTGACGAGCAGGCTCATCGGACCGTAAGACGCGAGCGCGTCGTCGAGTAGCGGACCGACGGGGGTACCCGGTGTCGCCGACGTCCTGTGGTAGGCGAGCAGCGAGGCGACCGCGCCGGTGCGGCCCTCGTCGGTCTCGGCGTCGTAGAAGGCCTGCATTGGGACGGCAGCGAGTGCTTCGGCGTCGGCGCGCGTCCCGGGCGCCGCGTGATCCCGCAGCTTGAGAGTGCCCGTCACCGTCTCGAAGTCATCCCTCGACTTGCCCGACAACTGGGCGGCGAACTCACGGGCGTACTCGGGGCTTGCGAAGCTTGCACTCGTGCAGATGACCTGCAGGCGGTCGCTGGGGATGCCGAGGCGGGCACGCAGCCGTCGCAGCAGCAGCGCGACCTCCGCCCCGGCGGCGCCGCGGTACAGGTGGGCCTCGTCGATGACCAGCAGAAACTGCTGATCGGGGTTGGCGGCGAGCCAGTTGCGTGTAGCTTCGAATACCGGCCGTTCGAGCGGCCGCATCAACATGTATTCGAGCATCGAGTAGTTCGTGATGAGTACATCCGGAGGAGCGGTGAGCACCTCGGCGCGGGTGAACAACTCGGGGTCCTCAGGCAGCGTCACCGCCCGGACGAACGCGCCTTGCTGGTTCTGCCACCGCGAGCCGCTCGCGCCGTACCAGGCGCGCAGGTCCGGCTTGGCCGGCCACTTGCCGCGCGAGCGCAGGCTCTTGATCAGGCGGGCTGCTCGCGCCTGAAATAGCGACCCGGGGGCAGCTTCCTGTTCCAGCAGGTGGATGTAGAAGCGCTCGATCGACCGCAGCCGTTCCTTATCCTTGTCTGCCGTGCGCACGCCGGGATACAGCGTGCGGCTCGTGTATCGAGCAAAGCGCGCCGGACGGCCCCCCCAGGCGGTGAACCGGGTCGTGACGCGGGGGTCTCCGAGCAGCAGGCGCATGCGGCCGAGCTGATCGTTGACCAGCGCGTTCATCGGGTACAGAACCATGGCCCTGACGGCGGGGACCCCGAACGACGACGGGTGGTGCGCTGCCTCGTGTACCAGCTTGGCAAGCATCGGCAAGAGGAACGATTCGGTCTTGCCGGAGCCGGTACCGGTCGTGACGACGAGGCTCCGACCATCGCGCGACGCCCACTCGAGCGCGTCCGCTTGATGTGTGTACGGCGGGTCGTACAACTGCCGGTCGAGCCCGCCCTCGGGGCGCGCCAAGCTGGCCAACAACTCGTGCACCGCACCGTCAAGCCCGAGATCAGCGAACCGGCGGTCCGTCGTGTAGCGGGGCGTACTCTCGATAAACGGCGCCCGGAACAGCACGCCTTCCTGCTCGAGCAGACGCCGCCGCTGCTCGATGACGGCGGGGTGCCCGACGTGGTACGTCGCCTCGATGTAGTCCCGCAGCGCATCCTGGATGGCCGTGATCGTCTCCGCGATCGTTGGTGCGGCGTCTCGGGTCATTGCTGCCCTCCCTCGTCCGTGATCTGCACCCACAGCATCCTTCTGAGGAAGCTGCTTACTTTCGACATCGCCTCTCTCCGCAGGCGGTACGACAGCAGCGCACCTCTCTCAGGATCGGCAGGCAGCCCGACCAGCGTGAGGTAACGCTCCGCCCAACCCGGCACCGGCCCGAAGAGGTCGACGATGCGTTCCGTCTCGACGCCGTCCGCACACCGCACGCGCACGGTCTGCGGACGGCCGCGATCGGCATCGAGCGCCGCCTGGATGCGCCACGCATCGAAGCGGCCAGGGGTGGACGAGTCCGCGATCGGCAGGTCGAGCAGCGCTTTCGGCTGGCCGCCGTCGATCCGGACGAAGCACCAAAGATCGGCGCCGTAGGCTTGCGGCCGGCGGCCGACGAAATCGCCGTCATCGGAGGCCCTCGGCTGCCGCCAGCGGCCGCGGTAGAAGTTGACGCGGGCGGTGGAATCTATCACCGTCAGCCCCTCGACCCGCCCGGCCGGGCGGGCGACAGCTAGCCGCTGGCGATACTCACCGAGCAACTCATCGGCGGCCTGGGCCCGGGGCGCCATGCACCACTCCTCCGGCTTGGTCACGTGCAGGCCAGCCGCGGCCAGCACCGCAGGCGGGTCGGCCGCGTCCAGCCTGAGCGTCCGCAGGTGCCCCTCGTAGGCAATATCCTTGTCCAGCGGGCTGGCAACGAGCGGCTCGCCGAACGGACGCACACCGAGCAGGAGGTACCGGCCCGGGGACTTGATTACGTACGACGGCGGACCGAGGAAGAGCCGCCGGATCTGGCGCTGTGTCTCCTCCCGCAGTTCGAGGAGATCACCGGCCGCGACGAGCAGGTCCAGCCGGTCCATCACGTCATCACGGGACGGGACGCCGTGCCGGGCCAGCGGACCCAGTGTGTCCCGTACCGCGTCGACCAACTGCCGCGGCGTCGCCGGGCAAAGGAACGATGCGGCCCGGCGGAGTGACGCGCAGAGACCCTCGTCCGAGAAGAGATCGGCCGTATCGGGATCCAGTCCGAGGGCGGCGGCGGCGCGGGCGGCGACATCCTCCGAAGCGAGCATCGTGACCTTCATCCGCTTCCTCCCGATGCTCGATGCGCCTCGTCGTCCGTCGTAAGTGCCCGCGCACCAAGCACGGCGAATCGAGCCGCGCGGATCAGCACCGGCGAGCGCAGAATCTTCTCGATCAGCACATCACGGTCGCGCTCCGGCCACGTTGCGAGCCTGCCGGGTGTACGGACTAAGTGCAGGAGAAATGAGACGAAGTCCGGTCGATCGGCCAGCCCCAACCGTGCTACGACCGGACGGATCGCCTCGGCGAGGCCCGCGCTCATCTCGCCTGGCGCCTCGCCCCAGCGCCACAAGTTGTTACCAATGGCCTTCGCTATCGCCCGCTGCCGTCGCCTGTTACTGACGAGATCCTGCATCTCCTGCAATTGATTGAGCAGCGGTTCATGGTCCAGCCGGCGCTCAAGTCGCGACCATTTGTGCGAGCCAGCAACGAGGCATACCACCTCACGCGTGATGGCTTCCAGTACAAGGTCTCGTTGATGCTGCGCGAACGCATCGGCGGGGAGCGCCGCATCGCTCCACTGCGCATGGTGGCGCAGCAAACGCACCACCTCGGCCGTGGTCCGCTGACCGACGGGCACCTCAGGCCGGACATGCCGCGCCATGAGGTCGTTGCGGTCGGGCGGCAGGATCACCGCGGCGACTGTTTGGCCGGCGATCGCCCGTACCAGTCCTCCTTGGGGTAGGAGCTCGATGATCAACTCCGGTGGCTTCGGGATCGCCGTTGTCGGCGCTTCGACGGCGAAGAACTCGACCCGGGTCTCGCCACCGTCGGTGCGGTCGACGAGTCGAGCGGTCGGCTGCCGGTCACGGCGACTGATGATCCACCTGAGTGGCTGGAAGCCGCGCTCGACGTGCAAGGACGCGTAGCCGAGTCCCGAACGGCTGACGGTGATCTCGCAACTCTCGGCGTCGTCGTAGCTGCCGCCGAGGTCGTTCCTGCGCAGTTCTTGACGGGCGAACTCTCGCCAAGCGGCGGTGCTTATCGGCAGATGAACGGTGCGTCGGAGCGTGGCGAGGCTGTTCCGGTGAAGATCACGCAGCGTCAGCGACAGGTGCACGGGCGCTTCCGCGGGCCCCTCGATCTCCAACTCGGCGCGGTTGTCCCACAGTTCATTCAGCGATGGCCGCGAGGGCGACGTGAGGATGCGGATGCCCTCGCCGCAGGTCGCGTTCTCGGGCCGGATCTGCGGGTCGTGGACGACCGCCTGCAGAGCGGCCGTGGCGATCGCGGTCTCACCGGCGGCCGGAAGCAACGAGACGACAATCTCGTGGCTGCCGATCTCAAGCCCGTCCAGTTGGATGAACGTCTCGCTGTCGTGGTCCGGCCAAGTGAACAGATGCGGTACGTTGTCGACCGTCACCACCAGGCGGCTCGGTGTCCGCCCTGAGCGGATGCCGATCATCGCCAATTCGCTGGCCAACCACTCAACAGCTCCCTCGCCGTCCCAACTCGCGGCGACGACCCCCACCGGACGCACGCGGACGTCGGTTGCGACAGCGATACCGATAGCCGCCAGCGCCGCGCGGTCGGATTCCCCGACCGTAGGCGGGACGGTGAGCTCAACCCCGTGGGCGCCCTCGACCGCGATAGGGACCTCGGTAGCCCAGGTCACGTCCGGCGGCTCGGCGTCGTCCGTCCGGCCGACGAGACAGTACGAGTACCCCGGACGCACCACGGGGGCTTTGACTTGAACGGCGGGTGCGCCCGGTCGGACCCGGAACAGCCACCACGGGCCGGGGGTGATCACGCACTGAGATGCCAGCACCCGGTTGACGTCATCCGGCCCACGGAGGAGTTGCACGAATGGTTGGTCAGCGCGGGGCCAACTGGTGAGTACGACCTCCTGCCCGGGGTCGAGTAAGCGGCCGGGCACGATCCGCCGGGCGACGCCAGCGATCAAGGCCTGACGTGAGCGAAGTTCCTCGGCGATGTGGGGGAGCCTCAGTGAAAGCGGCGAGAGATCGGGGAACGCGACGAACGGAACCCACGCCGTCGGCTCGCGCCGCAGAAGAAATCGCGGGTCGGTCGCGCACGGTAGGCGCGTCATCGTCTTCGGCGCAGGGGTGGTGCCGACGCGGTGCGACCGCGGCACGCTGGATCGGAGTTGGTGCGCATACCGCTTCGTCTCGCGCAGCCAGGTACGGCTCTGCGACTCCTTCGACAGCCCCTCGACAATGCGGTGCAGGGTCGGGGCGGTCAGGTATGGCGACGCCTCGTCATCGCCAGCCAGCAGCGCAGCGGCGACCTGGCCGAGCAGGCTCGTGTTCTCGCAGAAGATCCGGAACCGCTCCGTGTAGCGGACCGCGCGCGACGCAAGGCGGGCACCGAGCGCAGCCGGGTCGTTCAAGACTGCCGTCGTCAGCCCCGTCCGATATTCGTACATGAGCTGCGCGAGGTAGCGCTGCAGGTAAGTCGGCAGAACGGCGTGCGTGATCGGCCAGCAGATGATCCGGAAGTGCTCGGCCCACGCACCAGTCGGTCGCGCGCCGCCATACTCGCCCGCGAAGCGACGGAAGAACGCCTTGATGAACTGGCGATTGTTCTGCGTCGCCCAGCCCCGCGCAGCCCCGGCTGCCTCCAAGCTCGGCCAGTACTCGTCGCCCACGTAGTCGTAGCCAACCTCCGCGGCGTAGACCACGAACGGGAGCCAGAACCTTCGGAACCTGGGGCCGAACCCCTGCTGGATGGCCGACTGAACAGCGGACTTCAGTAGCGCAAGCTGGGCCTCATCCAGGTCGTGTTCGAGCGCAAAAACCGGTGACACGGGATCAAGTTGGGCGCGGCGGACTTGAAGCTGGCGGAAGTGCTCATCGAGCTTGGCATGCAGATACCCCAGCAACTCGATGGCGGTGGCCGGTGCCGTGGCCCTCATGCGTCACCTCCCAACCCACTGTGATACCCGTTAGCTGACGCACACAGTCTGGAGCATGCGGCCGACACTCCGGGTGCCCGCGCTCACGCGCTGCCGTAGACAAGGGCGCCATTCGAAACAGGCAATGAAGAGCAACCGCAGGATCGACCCCGGCGGAGAAGGCCTCGGCGCGCCGACCGGCGCTGGAGTACTGGTGATAGGTGCGGTGGACACACGCGCCTCCTGAAAGTGAGGAGGAAAGGGAAGGAGACAGCCGCCGCTCTGGCCCCGCGGTGGTTGCTGCACGTGTCTGTCACCCACATCTCGCTGGAGTGACCAGCCGTGTTACACCTGTGGGTGCCGAGGGGTGCCGAGTAGGTCATCCATGTCATGCGACCTGGGCATATTCGTGGATCAGCCCGCCCAGCCGGTCACGGCGTCGAAGACGCGGGTCGGGTGCTGATGCGGGTGGTGGGAATGGTTTGAGTGGTGCTGCGTGGTGCAGTGCGCGGTGCGGACGATGATCGTTGAAGTGGCCCACGTACTCGGTCAACACGGTCTGGAGGTGGCGGCGGTTGAGGATCAGGATCCGGTCCAGCAGCTCGCGGCGCACGGTGCCGACCCCAGCGTTCGGCGATCGCGTTCGCCCGGGGTGCCCGCACCGGAGTGCGCAGGATGCGGAGGTCCTCGCTGGCGAACACGGCGTCGAAGACGCCGGTGAACTTGGTGTCGCGGTCCCGGATCAAGAACCTGAAGTTCTCCACGCGCTCGCCGAGGTCCATGAGGAAATTCCGTGCCTGTTGGGCCACCCAGGCACCGGTGGGGTTGATGGTGATGCCAAGGATGTGGACGCGGCGGGTGGCGTGCTCGACGACGAACAGCACATAGAGCCGGTGAAACAGCAAGGTGTCGACGTAGAAGAAGTCGGTGGCCAGGATGCCGTGGGCCTGGGTGGCAAGGAACTGTCGCCAGGTGGGCCCGCTGCGGCGAGGTGCGGGATCGATACCGGCTCGCTTGAGGATCAACCACACGGTGCTGGGCGCAAGGTGGTAGCCGAGCCCGGCGAGTTCGCCGTGAATCCTTCGGTATCCCCAGGTCGAGTTCTCCGTAGCCAGGCGCAGCACCAGCCGGCGCAGCTCCGATGCCGTGGACCGGCCGCCGGTGCGGCGCCGTGGGGGCTGGGTCCAGCGCCGTGCCACCAGGTCCCGGTGCCAGCGCATGATCGTGGCCGGGGTCACGATTCGATGCAGTCGGCCAGCCTGGGACAGTAACCGGGCCAGGGCCGCGAACACTGCCCGGTCGGCCTAGCACAGACGCGGTCGCTGGACTTGGCGCCGTAACACGGTCACCTCATGGCGAAGGACGAGGATCTCCGCGTTCTTCGACCGGGAGCTACGGGCCAGTAGTCCAAGCCAGGCCACCAGGTGCCGGAAGATCAGATACAGCAGTCGCATCGCCACAGCAGGCGATCATGCCCGACCACCACCCTCCAGCGACGCCGCAGGTCAGCATCGTGGATGACCAGTTCGGCACCCACAGTGCAGCGGTTCACCCCGTTGCTGATCGACGCGGCCCGGCCCTGCCGGCACGCACCCGGTGATCGCTGGTTCGTCGATGAAACCTATGTCAAGGTCGCCGGGCGGTGGGTGTACCTGTATCGGGCGATCGACCAGTACGGGCTGGTCATCGACGTGCTGGATCTCCGAGAAGCGAGGTCTGGCAGTCACCCGGCGGTTCTTCATCCGCGCCCTGGAGCATGGCTCCCGTCCGAGCGAGGTGACCATCGACCGGGCGGCGACCTATCCCCGCGTGCTGGACGAGCTGCTGCCCGCAGCGTGCCACATCACCGAGCGAGACGCCAATAATCCTGTCGAAAGCGACCATGGCCGGCTGAAGGCCCGACTGCGGCCGATGCGCGGGCTGACACAACTCCGCTCGATCCGCGTGATCAGCGCCGGGCACACCTTCGTCCAGAACCTGCGTCGCGGCCACTACGAACTCGGCGTGGATGCCGACCGGCAGCATCGGCTCCCGGCAGCCTTCGCCGAACTCGCCCACGCCATCTGATCACGGCTCCACACGGCCCAGCCAGCCCAGCCCTCGGTTAACGCAACAACGCCCACCGAACAAGTCATCCACAATAGCGCCCTGCGCAGACACCACCTCTCCCCCAGCACCATCCGTCTTATTCTGCGCGCAGGCTGGTGCGGCCTGCCCCTGGTCGAGTCAGTCGACAATCTCGATCCATGCGATGCGAAGATCGGTGGCGTGACTCGCGCTCGCGATCTGGCGGAACTGGCCGGCGAGGGTCACGACCTCCATCCGCGCTACGATCGACCCGAACTGGTCCACGGTTTCACGCTCCACCTTGGTGACAGTGCCGTAGGCAAGGACATACGTCCTGGGGCGCTCGAAGAGTTCGAGGAACTCGGACTCGGTCAGCGTGGTGCGCCCTCTACGCTGCAGGGTGGCGTGGTGGCGTTTCAAGCGGGTCGGGTCGCCGAGCCGCAGGTCGTTCTCGATGATGTTCGCCGAGTTGATGATCTGCGATCGGACGTCGCGGACCTTGACGTCGAAGTCCCCCTTCACGTGGACAACGTAGGTGCGCTCGCCGTCCCAAGTGAGGGTGTCGAACAGCTCGACGTTGTCGGTCATGACCCGGTCGCCGTTGATGACCAGGTCCCCGGCTACAGAGCTCTCGTTGTAGACGCCCTCGCTCTCAGCTTTCTGCCAGTTCCGCAGGCCGATCGCAGAGGCCTTGAGGTCGAGGTTCTCGATCAGCCCGACGAAGTCTCTGGTCACCAGATCGATGTAGCTCGCATCGACCTCGTACCACCGACCGGCGAGGAGGAAGTAGGTCCGCTCGCCGTGGCGGATCTCGCCGTGGAGGTGCTCGAGCAGGGTCCCGTGTGTTCCGACTCCGGGGCCGTAGTCCAGACACTGCGACCGGACGGTGATCGACGTCAGAAGTGATGCCGGACCTTCCGGTCCCGGGTCGACGTTGTCGAGGATGTCGGCGAGGTCGGGGCGGAGCTCGCCCGCGTAGATGTCCTCCTGTCCCCTGCTGACGGTGTACGAGGTGGCGTTGGCGTACAGGGATGCGTCGACGTGGGTGACCGCCATGTTCGCGTAGTCGCGATCGACGACGAGCTTCTCGGCCAGGTCGCGCTTGAGGCGGGCGATCAGGTCCTTGCTCTTGCGGGGGTTGAGCACCTTGATCGAGTCGAGGATCGCCCAGTCGTCGTCGTCCGGCAGCGGGGACTCCGCTGTCGAGGCGAGCCACCGGATCAGCATGATCAGCTTGTCGAGAGTATCGACGCGCCGCCCGAACTTGATCGCGCTGCTGACCTCCAGACGTATCTTGTTCCTGGTCCCGAACACCGCCCGCAGACCCGGGTCCGCGAGGACCACGGGGCGGACCTGTCCGCTGAGAGCCGTCCAGACGTTCTCAAGTGACTCGGTGTAGGTGATGCGTCGTGGATCCCGGAAGTTGACGTCGCTGGCCAGCGTCGTACCCGAGATCTGGCTGGAGCGGGCCCGTTTGACTTCCGGTTCGGCGATCCGGCGCGCGACGTCGATGGGAAAGGCCACGTCGATGAACCGCTCGAAGACCACAATCGAATGCCCACCGGTGTGGGCGTACAACTCGTCGTTCATGGCGACGAAGCCGACGAAGTGCTGGCTCTGCGTTGACACCTTCGTGATCGCGATGCCGGACGGCTCGTAGAACGGCACCCACGGGCTGGGCTGGCGCCGGGCCCTGGCGTTGCGGTAAACGACCAACCGGCAGCCGTCGAACTCGGCCGTGCCCTCCGGCTCGTAGGTCGTGACATCTTTGCCGGTGTTGTAAGCGTCGACGATCCGTCGGGGGATGTCCTCGACCGACACCTCGTCACCGAAGAAGGCCCGGGCCGCATCAACATCGATCCGGAAGATCGGGGGGTACAGCGCCTTCTTACCCGCCACGCGCAAACCCCACTCGACTCCGTCGAGCTGACGGTTCAGCATCGACGACCTCAGTGTCGCAACACCCACACACTGCGTTACGGCGGCGTGAACCCCGCGGCCAGAGTTGTCGTCCCGGCCGTTCTACCGCTGCGGGTCTGGGAGCACGAATCCGTCATCCCCCACGACACGTCAGCGCGGCACGTCGAGCCGGCGTGTCGTGAACGCGTGGGGCTCGAAAACTCGATGCAGCGTCCTGACCTGCGCTCTTCGTGTGACAGTCGGTCGTGGATGATCGTCGGATGCCACTGTTGTCGATCGTGTACCAGCTCGTGCGCTGGCTGCTCGGTCTGATCGCTGTCCTGGTGCGAGAAGACCTGAGCAAAGATGCCGAGCTGTTGGTCTTGCGTCACGAGAACGCCGTGCTGCGCCGACAGATTGCCCGGGTCCGCTAACCGGGCCTGGCTGGCGGCCTTGTCACGGCTGCTGCCGCGCGGCACCGCTGGGATGGGGTCTTCCTGGTCACGCCAACCACGATCCTGGCCTGGCATCGCAGGCTGGTCGCGCGTAAGTGGGACTATACGGCGCGTCGCCGACCCGGACGTCCCTTGACCGTAGCGACGATCAGGAAGCTCATCGTCCGCATGGCCACCGAGAACCCTGGCTGGGGTCATCGGCGTGTGCAGGGTGAACTGGTCCGGCTCGGTCACCGCATCGCCGCCTCCACGGTGTGGCAGATCCTCCCGCGAAGCCGGTCTCGATCCCGCACCGCGCCGGTCGGGCCCGACCTGGCGCCAATTCCTTACCGCCCAGGCCCAGGCCGGTCCTGGCCGTGGACTTCGTGCACGTGGACACCGTGACGCTCCGGCGGCTCTATGCGTTGATCGCGGTCGAGCACGGCTCCTGCCGGACACACCTGGCAGGGGTGAGCGCACACCCCACCGGCGCATGGGCCACCAAGGAACAGGAAGGCGGCTGGTTGTACGTAGTGCGCGACGAGGCGAGCGAGCAGTCCGCCGAGGCACCAGTCGATCCGCCGACCAGCTCCCCTTGCCCGAGCTAAGCTTGCTTTTTAACCCCTGGATGGAAGCTGGGTACCCCGGTTGATCATTGGTGCGGCCCTTGGTTGATCATGTGCTCGACCAAGAGGACATGACGACAACCAAGGGCCGTGATGAGCAGTGTGCCGGGTACCGCCGCGGATGGTGCTCTGGGGGTATTGACCGGGTTCCATCAGGAGTTTTACCAGTGTCTGACTGCGCGAGCAGACAGCCTGTTCGAGTTGACCGAGGCGGTGTTGTGTGCCGAGGGGCCGGTCACCTCGCTGGTGGGGTTATCCCTGGTCGCCGAGCACCGGCGCGGGCACGGGGCGCTGTATGACGCGCTAGGTGCCGGCAGGCTGGACCCGGCGCGGCTGCGGCGGTCGCTGACCGCGCTCCCGTTGCCCCGGGCCACAGACGGGCAAACCATTCTGATTGCCGATGTCAGCCCGTGGTTACGCCCCGACGCGGCGACCAGCCCGGAGCGGCTGTTCTGCCACGTTTACGGACGCGGTAAGGGTCAGACTCAGATGATTCCGGGCTGGCCCTATTCCTTCGTCGCGGCTTTGGAACCCGGCCGGACAAGTTGGACCGCCTTTGCTGGACGCGGTGCGCTTGGGCCCGGACGACGATCCGACCCAGGTCACCGCGGAGCAGATCCGCGAGGTGATCGACCGGCTGCACGCAGCCGGTCACTGGCACGACGGTGATGCGGACATCCTGATCGTACTTGACGCCGGCTATGACGTGACCCGGTTGGCGTTCCTGCTCGCTGACCTGCCGGTCGTCCTGCTGGGGCGGGTGCGCGCAGACCGCGTGTTCCGGTTTCTGAGCCTGTCATGTTTTCCGTGTAAGCCACGGAAAACGAATGCTGTTACTTTATCACAGGGAAAGTCGTCCTGGGAAGAGGACGGCCAAGGTATTCAGTGCGACTTTCCAGCCATGTGTTCCGGTGCC
>JBOHEL010000024.1:0-22231 GCA_050700995.1 Sciscionella sp.
GGCCGACGAGCGGCTGGCGCACGGCGCGGATGTCGGGCCGCGGCACGACATCCCCGTGGCGCACAAGGACACCCACGACACGGCGGGGCTCCGCACCACCTACGGCTCGCCTGTCGTGGCCAGCAACGTTCATGAGCGGGACGAGCTCCTCATCGAGCGGATGCGTGGCGCCGGAATGATCACGCTTGGCAAGACCAACGTGCCCGAGTTCGGCGCCGAATCGCACACCGTGAACCCGCTGTTCGGCGCCACCCGCAACCGCTACGACCTCACCCGCTCGGCGGGCGGTAGCAGCGGCGGCGCCGCGGCCGCTGCTGGCGTGCGGTATGCACGCCCTCGCCGACGGCAGCGACATGGGTGGTTCGCTGCGCAACCCGGCGTCGTTCTGCAACGTCGTGGGGCTGCGGCCCACGCCGGGGCGGGTGCCGACCTGGCCGAGCGCGCTGCCCTGGGCGACGCTGGCGGTGCAGGGGCCGATGGCACGCACCGTGGACGACGTGGCGCTGCTGCTGTCCGTGCTGGCCTGGCCGGACCGCGCAGCCCGACCGCGCTGGTCGAACCGGGGTCGGCGTTCGCCGCGCCCCTGGACGGCGAGGTCTCCGGGTTGCGGGTGGCGTGGTCGCCGGACCTCGGCGGGGCGGTGCCGGTGGACCCCGCAGTCAGGCAGGTGCAGGCCTCAGCCGCGAAGTCGTTCGCCGAGCTGGGTGCCGCGGTGGTGGAGGACCGTCCGGATTCCACCGGCGCCGACGAGGTGTTCCGCACCCTGCGGGCATGGCAGTTCCTGCACGTCAACGGGCCGCTGCTGGACTCGCACCCCGGGTAGGACCTGAAGGCACCGGTGTGCGCGGAGATCGCCCGGCGTGCCGGCGACGTCGTCGAGCTCTCCCGCGAGGTGCTGGCCATCCGGAGACCGGGTACCGCGAGCTTGCCAAGGCGCGCCGGGTGGCGGAGGTAGGGCTGCGGTCACGGGGAGTTGCTGTCGCTGGGGGGTGCCGCGCGGCGGGTCGGGTGGCGCAGCGAGACGACGCCGAGCGACAGGCCGGCTAACACAACGCCGGGCACGCCCAGCCACATTGGCCAGAAGTACTCCACCGCGGTGTTGGACATGCTGACCAGTCCCCACACCACCAGGTTGAGCACCACGATCGTCAGCCAGAGCCACCACAACACCTTCACCGCACCGGGCAGAGTGGCCCAGAGCGCCGCCGCCGTGCCCGTCGGCGCGTCGCTGCGGGCGGGAAAGGCGGCTTGCGGTGCCGGTACGGCGGGCTGGCCTGCTGGGAGGTCGGCAACCAGCACAGCCAGATCCCGGTAGGTCGCCGCGCGGTAGGCAGCGGTCAGCCGCGTGTCGTACTCCTGCAGGCTCAGTCGCCCCTCGTCCTGAGCCCGACGGAGCCGGTCTGCAATGACCTGCCGATCGTGGTCGGCGGCCCGCATGTTCGGATGCTCGTCCACCGCTACCCCCTTATCAGCGCCGCCGGTCTGCCGCCCGGCTATGACCGCTGACGGTGGTCGCCACCGTGCCCATCCTCATCGCCGAGGGTCGCGAAGACCAGAGCCGTCTTCACGCGGGTGACGCCCACCGCAAGCGACACCATCGACCGGGCCAACATGCCACCACCGACACCTGCCTCGCCAGCGGGGACGGACGGACCCGAGGCGCCCCGACCAGCAGCTACTACCTCTCACATGGGGATCCGGTTACGGTATGGCCCCGATCGCATTCGAATCGTCGTCGCGCGGCAATTCTCGGGCCGCAGCCAACGATGGTTGAGGCGGTTCAGGTCTGCGCGGCTCTCGGACACCGCCGGTCGGTAGGTCGCCGACCCAGACGGTCACGGCGTCCCAACGGTGGAGCGTGGCACCTGGCCGGGGATCTTGTCGCCGCACAATCCCGTGCAAGAGGGGGTCAGGGCTATCCGGGTCCGGGCCCACGAGCAGGAGCCCGTCGTCGTGGCCAGCCAGCCAGGCACTGAGCGTCTGCATGCCGCAGAAGTTCGGAACCTCGATCAACTCCGCGTCGTTGACCACATCGCCATCACCCGGCGGTAAGCATACGCGCGTCGGACGGTCGGGGCTTCCGTACCCGACACGGCATGGCGCCCGGCACCCGATCCCCCTGTGAATAATGTCGCTGACCGGCAGGCGCCGCGGTCGCGGCGGCATCATCCGGTGAGATGATCGTGGGCATGTCCGATGATGTCTGGGCAGCGCTGGCCGATTCGTTCGTCGATGGCGCGTATGCCACGGTCAAGGGTCAGGTTCGCACCTATGTGTTGCATCAGCAGCTGCTTGAGCATTTGCCGCCGCCTCCAGCGGCTGTGCTTGACGTCGGCGGCGGCGCGGGCCATCAATCGTTTCCGCTGGCCCAAGCCGGTTACGACGTGACGTTGCTCGACCCGTCGCCGGCGATGCTTGACAAAGCGGGGCAGCGACTTCAGCGGCTGCCTGCGCAGGCCCAGCGACGGGTGACGCTCTTGGAGGCCGACGGCGAGCACGCCGACGAGGCGGTAGATGGCCGACGCTTCGGCGCCGTGTTGTGCCATGGCGTGCTCGGGTACCTCGAGCAGCCGGAGCCGCTTGTCGACCAGCTGTGCCAGTGCGCCGCTGCCGGTGGCATCGTCTCGATCATGACGGGCAACGCCAAGGCGACGGCGGTGCAACCGGCCTTGGAACGGCGCTGGGACGACGCCCTGGCGTCGTTCGACGCCAGAACCGGGATCGGGGTGCTGGGAGTGCAGGCCCGAGCCGACACGGTAGAAGAACTCAGCGAGCTCGTGCGCAGCCGCGGCGTGCAGCCAATGCGCTGGTACGGAGTATGGCTGTTTGTCGACTGGCTCGAGTTCAGTGGCGCCGAGTTAGACGCCAGCGATGCGACGCAGATAGCGGCCACGGCCGCAGTCGAACTCGAAGCCAGCCGACGAGACCCCTACCGCCAACTCAGTCGCGTCTTCCATCTAGTTGGCCGGCGCACCGAGACGAAGCTGGGCGTGTGATGTACGTGATGGCGGCGACGACACCGCCAAGACGCAGGACGGTCACCGCCATGGCGAGCAGCACCTCGGTGTTGCGGAAGGCGGCCAGTTCGTGCCGGAGGCGGACGCATTGCGGTCCGGGCAGGTCGGTGCACGAGCTTCACGATGCCGCCCAGTCCCAGGACGCCCAGGGCGGCGACGATCAAGAAGGTAAGCCAGCTCGTCGACTGGCCGAGGAAGGTGCCGAGCGGGACACCGACGACGTTGGCGACCTCGGGGAGCAACCCCATGATCACGAATTCGGTCGTCCCGATCCCGAAGGCCCCCGACGCCGAGGGCCAGGAGCGCGAGCGGCATGGGGCACGCACCTTCCTTGCAGATCGCGAATGCGGCTTACGAGCGTCGACAAGGCGCAGAGACCACCATCCCGGCCGTGAACGACATCGACGACGAACCAGACCGATACACTCAGGCCCCGGGTTCACCGCTCGCGGGAACTCCTGGGTGTGTAGATGTGTCAGCTGGTCGGCGCCTGGCGTAGCCAGCCCATTTCCCCGGTCAGTGGCTGTGTACGGTCCATCATCAGCCGTTCACACCCACCGCTGCGGCGCCGGCACCGCTGGCGGGGGTGTGCTCATCCAGCACGGCGGCCAGCTCGGCCGAGTCGGTCATCGGGCGGTCGTCGAGTTGGCGGCGTAGCTCGGCGCGGACCTCGCGGCGCTGGCGTTCGCTTGGTGGCGGGCGGTTCCGCACATCACCGTGGCGGCACCGACCGGGCTCCGACACCTCCGGACTTGGCGAAACTGTCAGGGTGGACCGCCATACTGCCGGGCATGGATTGGAAACTTGAACTCGTATTCGTTCCCGTGACCGATGTCGACCGCGCCAAGAAGTTCTACGTCGAGCAGGTGGGGTTCCATGCCGACCATGATCAGCAGGTTAATGCGGACCTGCGCTTCGTACAGCTGACTCCGCCGGGCTCCGCCTGCTCGATCGCCATCGGCACCGGCATCACCGACATGCCGCCCGGCTCCCAACGAGGGCTGCAGGTCGTCGTCGAGGATGCGAAGGCCGCCCGGCAGCAACTCGTCGACCGCGGCGTCACGGCAAGCGACGTCGACGAGCAACCATGGGGCTCCTTCGTCACCTTCAGCGATCCGGACGGCAACGCATGGGCCCTGCAGCAGGTGCCCGCTCGGGAATAGGTTGGGCTATTCGACCTACCCCGATGTGTGCTGTGCGGGAGCCTTCGGACGGAGGCTCCCGCTCAGACCTCGGAGTCGAGCATCTCCTGGGTGACCGCGGCTTCCGTGCCGGGCAGGCCGAGATCCTTGGCACGCTTGTCCGCCATAGCCAGCAGCCTGCGAATCCTGCCTGCCACCGCGTCCTTGGTCATCGGCGGATCCGCGAGCTGACCGAGCTCCTCAAGCGAGGCCTGGCGGTTGGACAGCCGGAGGCTGCCCGCGGTCGCGAGGTGATCAGGCACCTCGCGACCCAGTATCTCCAGCGCGCGCTGCACCCTTGCCGCAGCGGCCACCGCGGCGCGCGCGGAGCGCCGCAGGTTGGCATCGTCGAAGTTCGCCAGCCGGTTGGCGGTGGCGCGCACTTCCCTTCGCATCCGCCGCTCCTCCCATGCCAGCACGCTGGTGTGCGCGCCGAGCCTGGTGAGTATCGCCCCGATGGCATCACCATCGCGCACCACGACCCGGTCCGCGCCACGGACCTCACGCGACTTGGCCTGGATGCCCAGCCTGCGCGCCGCACCGACGAGCGCCAGCGCCGCCTCCGGCCCTGGGCAGGTGACCTCAAGTGCGCTGGAACGGCCGGGTTCGGTCAGCGAGCCGTGCGCGAGGAATGCCCCACGCCACGCCGCCTCCGCGTCGCACACCCCGCCGGAGACCACCGGCGCGGGCAGGCCGCGCACCGGACGACCACGCTGGTCGAGTAGCCCGGTCTGCCGAGCCAACCCCTCACCGTCGCGAACCACGCGCACCACGTACCTTGTGCCCTTTCGCAAGCCACCCGCGGTGATCACGTGCACATCCGCGTGGTGACCGTACAGCTCGTAGATCTCCTTACGCAGCCGCCTTGCCACCGAACCGGTGTCGACCTCGGCCTCGACCACTACCCTGCCGCCAACGATATGAAGCCCGCCCGCGAAGCGCAGCAGCGAGGACACCTCAGCCCGCCGGCAACAAGTCTTGGTGATCTGCAACCTGCTCAACTCATCCTTGACCGCCGCGGTCATCGCCACCGATCCTCTCCTCCCCTGGCCTGTCGTGCCCATACTGCAGCCCCGCTCGCCCGCGCGCCCGATGTACCGCCGCTGCGAGGCTCGCCGCCAGCGCCGCCGGATCGTGCCTGTCGTCGTGCTCGTGGGCCGCGATCTGCCCGAGCACCACCCGTGCGCCCAGCGTGGCGGCAGCCTCCTGCAGCCGCCCCCTGGCAGGCACCGCGGCCATATCGGCGATCACCGTGTCAACCCGCAACCGGGGCGCGTGCTGGCAGAGTACGTCCAGATGGCGCTCCGGGGAGAAACCCGAGGTTTCCCCCGGCTGCGGAACAAGGTTCACGACCACCACCTTGGTAGCAGTGGTCCGCACCAGCGCGTCCTGCAACTGCGGTACCAGCAGATGCGGCAGCACGCTGGTGAACCAGGAGCCCGGTCCGAGAAGCACCAGGTCCGCGCCGAGCACCGCCCGCACCGCGTGCTCACAGGCGCGCGGTTCCCCGGAACTCGCCCGCAGGCGGATCCGCCGCACCTGGCCCGGTGTGGTCGCCACCGCCACCTGGCCTCTGATCCTGCGCACCTCGGCCGGGTCGCTGTCGAGGCCGACCACCTCCGCCTCGATCTCCAGCGGCTCAGGGCACATCGGCAACACCCGGCCGCGCAGGCCCAGCAGCCTGGCCGCCTCCGCCAGTGCCTCGACCGGGTCGCCGAGCACCTCCAGCAGGCCGGCGAGCACCAGGTTTCCCACGGCATGGCCTGCGAGCGCGCCGTCGCCGCCGAACCGGTGCTGGAACACTCGACCCCACAACTCGCTGCCGTCATCGGCGAGCGCGACGAGAGCCTGCCGCAGGTCGCCAGGGGGTAGCAGTCCGAGCTCACGCCGTAGCCTGCCGGATGAACCGCCGTCGTCGGCGACGGTGACCACGGCCGTGACATCGTCGGTGAGGCGCCGCAAGGCGTTCAACGTCACATGCAGTCCGTGACCTCCGCCCAGCGCCACCGCCCGAAGCGGCCTGCCCGGCGCCGTCACCATCCGACCCTGCTGAAGGTGGCCATCACCCGGCTGTGCCGTGCGAAAGCCACATGCACCGGCCACTGCCGGAGACAAGCCACATTCAGCGATACCGCGGGAACTGTCATTCGCGGCCCAGGTCGCGATGGACCACCTTCACCGCGGTCCTGTCCTCAGTGGACAGTCGAACGGCGAGCTCCTCGGAGATGGTGACACTGCGGTGCTTGCCGCCGGTGCAACCGATAGCGAGCGTCAGGTAGCGCTTGCCCTCACGCTGGTATCCGGCACCGACAAGGCGCAGCAGTTGGAGGTAGCCCTCGAGGAACTCCTCGGCACCCTCCTGCGAGAGCACGTAGTTGCGGACCTCGACATCCAGTCCGGTCTGCTCCCGCAGTTCGGGTATCCAGAACGGGTTCGGCAGGAAACGCACATCCATCACCAGATCGGCGTCCATCGGCAGCCCGTACTTGTAGCCGAAGGAGAGCACCGTCACCCTGGTCGCCGCGGACTGCTCGCTGCCGAAGGCGCCCTCGATCTGCGCGCGCAGCCCGTGCACCGACAGCGAATTGGTGTCAAGCACCAAGTCCGCTTCCTCACGCAAGGGCATCAGCAGTGCCCGCTCCGCCGAGATCCCGTCCGCGAGGCGCCCGTCTCCCTGCATCGGGTGAGTCCGTCGAACCTGCTCGAAACGGCGGATCAGCACCTCGTCGCTCGCTTCCAGGAACAGCACCCTCGGCTTGTAACCGCGCTTGTCCAGGTCCTTGATCACCGAGGCGAGATCGCCGGTGAACGCGCGACTGCGGACGTCCATCACCACCGCGACTCTGGTGATCACGCTCCTCGCCTGCACCCCGAGCTCGACCATGGTGGAGATCAGCTCCGGTGGCAAGTTGTCCACCACGAACCAGCCCAGGTCCTCAAGGCATTTCGCGGCGGTACTGCGGCCCGCACCGGAAAGACCGGTCACCACCGCGACCTCGATACCCGAGGACGGCCCCTTGGCTTCCGTCACGCTCTACTCCCCTTCTCCGGTCTTGCCCGCGAGTGCTGCGCACACCATCAACGCGGTACTCCGGCCCACTCCGGGCACCTCGATGATCTCCTCGACGGTAGCGGCCTTCAGCCGCTTGACCGATCCGAAGTACTTCAACAGCGCCGACTTCCGGCTCTGTCCCAGCCCAGGTATCCCGTCGAGCGCGGAACCCACCATCCGCTTGGACCGCTTCTGTCTGTGATACGTGATGGCGAACCGGTGAGCCTCGTCGCGCACTCGCTGTAGCAGGTAAAGCGCCTCGCTGGTGCGAGGCAGGATCAGCGGATCGGGCTCGGCAGGGGGCCACACCTCCTCCAGCCGCTTGGCTAGCCCTACCACCGCGACATCGGTGATCCCCAGTTCAGCCAGGGTATCCGCGGCGGCGGTTGCCTGCGGGCCCGCTCCGTCCACCACCAGCAGGTTCGGCGGGTAGGCGAATTTGCGAGGCCTACCGGTCTCCGGGTCGACGCCGGCTTGTGGTGCCACGGCGTCGCCACTGGTGCCGGGCTTCTCGCCGTCTGCTGTCTCCTGCCGGTACCTGGTGAAGCGGCGCCGCACCACTTCGGCGATCGAGGCGACGTCCCCTTGTGTCGCGGCCTCCCGCAACGCGAACCGGCGATATTCCGATTTGCGCGCCATCCCGTCCTCGAACACCACCAGGGATGCCACCACGTCGCTGCCGGAAATGTGGCTGATATCCACGCATTCGATCCGCAGCGGCGCCGTGTCCAGCGCCAGCGCCTGCTGTAACTCCGAGAGCGCGGCCGAACGTGCGGTGAGGTCGGCCGCCCGGCGCAACTTGTGCTGGCCGAAGGCTTCTGAGGCATTGCGAGCGACGGTGTCGGCAAGCGCCCGCTTGTCGCCGCGACGGGGCACCCGTACTCGCACCCGGGCCCCGCGCAGGCCCGAGAGCCACTCCGACAGCGCGTCGGCGCCGTCCGGCAGTTCCGGAACCAGCACCTCGCGCGGCACCGGACCACCTACCTCGCCACCGTCGACCTGCGCCGCCATATCGGCCTGCTCGCCGTAGAACTGCGTGAGGAACTGCTCGACAAGGCCCGCGGTGTCCACCCGATCCACCTTGTCGATCACCCAGCCTCGCTGGCCTCGCACCCGCCCGCCGCGCACGTGGAACACCTGCACCGCGGCTTCCAGCTCGTCCTGGGCGAAGGCGACCACGTCGGCGTCGGTGCCGTCGCCGAGCACCACCGCCTGCTTCTCCATCGCCCGTCGCAATGCGCCGACGTCATCTCGCAGCCGTGCTGCCCGTTCGAATTCGAGGCCCTGCGACGCGGTACGCATCTCGCTTTCCAGCTTGCGAACCAGCGCATCCGTTCTGCCCGCGAGGAAATCGCAGAAGTCCTCGACGATGTCGCGATGCTCGTCAGCGCTGACCCTGCCGACACAAGGAGCCGCGCACTTGTCGATGTAGCCGAGCAAGCACGGCCTGCCGATCTGAGTGTGCCGCTTGAAAACGCCGTTCGAGCAGGTGCGCGCCGGAAATACCCGGAGCAGCAGGTCGAGGGTCTCGCGGATCGCCCAGGCGTGCGCGTAGGGACCGAAGTAGCGCACGCCCTTCTTCCTCGGACCGCGGTACACGTGCAGCCTCGGGTATTGCTCGTGCAACGTGACGGCGAGCATCGGATAGGATTTGTCGTCGCGGTAGCGGACGTTGAACCGCGGGTCGAACTCCTTGATCCAGTTGTATTCCAGCTGCAGTGCCTCGACCTCGGTGGTCACCACTGTCCACTCGACACTCGCCGCGGTGGTGACCATCTGCCTGGTCCTCGGGTGCAAGCCGGAGAGATCCGCGAAGTACGAGCTCAGCCGGGACCGCAGGCTCTTCGCCTTCCCGACGTAGATGACACGGCCAGTCGGATCCCGAAACTTGTACACCCCTGGCGCATCCGGGATCGTCCCCGGCGCGGGGCGGTATATCGACGGGTCGGCCACCCCGCAAGCCTACGTGCACGGGTTCACAGGTCAGGCGTGCGTGCCTGCCCTGACGCCCGGTACAGGGCACGCAGATCCCGCATCGCGGTGACGGCGCGGCCACTGTCCAGCGCCTGGATCGCCATCACCGGCACGTACTCGTCGTCTGGCAGGTCCAGCCTCGCCCACCGCGCGCCGTCGGGGAAACTCAGGCCGTAGGTCTCCGACCACCGGTACCGCCGGTTGAGCAGCACGCTGCGCACCTCGATCCCGTCGGCATCGGCGCGCACCCTCGGCCGCAACAGCAACAGCACCGCGGCGGCCAACACGATCCCCAGCACCACCATGGAGGCCTGATCAGAGGTGTCGAAATTGACGCCGGTCGATCCGTGCTTGAGCAGCACACCGACCGCAGCGAATACCGCGACTAGCAGCACAGCGACCGGGATCACGATGATCCGGATACGGTGCGGGCGCGCCACGACGGGCGGCGGCGCCGAACCCGGCGCGCCCTCGGTATCCTGATGCTCGCGTGAATCCATGGTCACACTGCCTCCACTGCTCCGACTGCCGGCACTGCCCTCGGTCACGCGAAGTTTCGTTCCGTCCATGGGTGGCGCAAACCTCGGAGCACCCGCGCGGTCTCCAGCGCCGCGACACACGCCTCGAATCCCTTGTCCTCAGCCGAATCGGGCAACCCGGCACGGTCGAGTGCCTGCTGCTCGCTGTCACATGTCAACACGCCGTTGGCGATCGGCGTTCCAGCGTCAAGCGACACCCGCGTCAACCCTTGGGTGACCGCGTCGCAAACGTACTCGAAATGCGGGGTACCACCTCGGATAACCACGCCGAGCGCGACAACCGCGTCGTGGTGTTTGGCCAGTGATTGGCAGACCACCGCGAGTTCGAGCGCACCGGGCACCCGGACCACGGTCGGCTCGTCGATCCCCGCCTTGCCTGCCGCGATGAGCGCCCGTTCCAGCAACTGTTCGGCGATCTTCCCGTGCCACCTGCTCGCCGCTAACGCCAGCCGGATCCCCTCGCACTCCGGAATCGCCGCATCCGGCCGACCCTCGCCACTCATCGCTATTCACCAGCCTCGTTCGCGAGCGCGCTCGCCACGCCGTTGCCGGGTCCACTGTCGACTCCCGCGTGCTGATAGCCGTCGAGTCCGTCCAGCTCGTGGCCCATTCGGTCGCGCTTGGTCATCAGGTAGCGCAGGTTCTCCGGGTTGGGCGAGATCGGCAGCGGCACCCGGTCGACCACCCGCAGGCCGTAGCCCTCAAGGCCGACCCGCTTGGCCGGGTTGTTCGTCAGCAACCTCATGGACTTCACACCGAGATCCACAAGGATCTGGGCGCCAGTGCCGTAGTCACGCGCGTCAGCGGGTACCCCAAGCGCCAGGTTCGCGTCCACGGTGTCGGCACCATCATCCTGCAACTGGTATGCCTGCAACTTGTGCAGCAAGCCGATACCGCGCCCCTCATGGCCCCGCACATACAAAACGACACCCCGACCGTCGGCGGCCACCGAGGCCAGCGCGGCGTCCAACTGCGGGCCGCAGTCGCACCGCAACGAGCCGAACACGTCACCCGTCAGGCATTCCGAATGGACCCTGACCAGGATCTCCTCGCCGTCCCCCACCTCGCCGTACACCAGCGCGATGTGCTCGATGCCGTCCAGCGTCGAGTCGTACCCGACCGCGCGGAACGTGCCGTGCGCGGTCGGGATCCGAGCCTCCGCGACCCGTTTCACCTGCTTCTCGTAGCGGCGGCGGTAGGCGATCAGGTCCGCGATACAGATCAGTGTCAGGGAATGATCGGCGGCGAACACCTCCAGCTCGTCGCGGCGCGCCATATCACCGTCATCCTTCTGCGAGACGATCTCGCAGAGCACCCCGGCCGCCCGCAACCCGGCCATCCTCGCCAGGTCCACCGCAGCCTCGGTGTGGCCGGGCCGCCGCAGCACACCGCCCCCCTTCGCACGCAGCGGCACGACGTGGCCGGGCCGCGAGAAGTCCGTGGCCTTGGCCCCCGCATCCGCGAGCAACCGGATCGTGCGGGCGCGGTCCGCCGCGGAGATGCCGGTGCTGATGCCTTCGACGGCATCCACCGTCACCGTGTACGCGGTGCCCCTGCGGTCTTGGTTCGTGTGGAACATCGGCGGTAGGTCGAGACGGTCGCAGTCCGACTCCGTCAGCGGCACGCAGATGTAACCAGAGGTGTAGCGAACCATGAACGCCACCAGCTCCGGCGTCGACTTCTCCGCGGCGAAGATCAGGTCGCCCTCGTTCTCGCGATCCTCGTCATCGACCACCACCACGGCCCTACCCTCGCCGATGTCCGCGATGGCCCGCTCGATCGCTGCGAAGTCGGTCACTGGTTCCCGCCTTTCTCCACACACCCATTGTCCACCGGACGGTGCGATCGGTTCGCATCGAGGTGCGGCTTAGACAGCTTGTCCAGGTATTTGGCTAGCACGTCCACCTCAAGGTTCACCGCATCACCCGGCTGCCTGGCGCCCAGCGCGGTGTCGCCCAGCGTGGTGGGGATCAACGCGACGGCGAACTCCTCCTCATCTGCGGACACGACCGTCAGCGACACCCCGTCCACCGTGACGGACCCCTTCTCGACCAGGTATCTGCCCAGCGCGACCGGCATCCCGAAACGGGTGACACCAGACGGCTCGCGGGAGAGCAACACGCCGGTGCCGTCCACATGGCCCTGCACGATGTGCCCGCCGAGGCGCTGGCCGAGAGCCGCCGCCCGCTCCAGGTTGACCGGGTCGCCTGCGTGCGCCCCGGCAAGGCTGGACCGGGCCAGCGTCTCATTCACCACGTCCACGGTGAACACCTCGCCGGACACCTCTACGACGGTAAGGCAAACGCCGTTAACCGCGATCGAGTCCCCGTGGCAGGCATCAGCGGTGACCACCGGCCCGCGCACCGCGATCCTGGCGGCGCCCGGCCACGGTCGCACCGTGACTATCTCGCCTATCTCCTCAACAATCCCGGTAAACACCCGCCCTACCTCCCGCTCCGGGTGGCGGAGATCCGCACATCCTCACCGCTCATGGTGACCCCTTCGACCTGGAAACCGAGTGCCTTGGTGATGGTTGCCACTCCGGCATCGGCCATCGCAGGCGCGCCGGAGCCCAGCAACTTCGGCGCGATATAGGTCAGCAGCCGGTGCACGGCACCCGCTCGGCAGAACCCGCCCGCCAGCCGCGGCCCGCCCTCAAGCAGCACGTCCACCGCGGCGACCTCGACAAGCGCCGCCAGTACCTCGAACGGATCGCGGGTACGCAGGTGCAGGGTTTCGGCGGCATCGTCGCAAACCCGCGCGCCCTCGGGCAGGTCGCCGGTGCCCACCACCACCCGCAACGGCTGCCGTGCGGCAAGCGCGCCGTCAGGCTCGCGGGCGGTCAATTGCGGGTCGTCGGCGAGCACCGTGCCGCGCCCGACCACGATCGCGTCGACCCCGGCCCGCAGCCGATGCACCTCGGCCCTGGACTCCGGCGAGCTGATCCACCTGCTGGTGCCGTCGGCGGCGGCAACCCTGCCGTCAAGGGTAGCCGCGAACTTCCAGGTGATATGGGGCTGCGCGGTGCGCACGAAGTGCAGCCAGGCCCGCAACGGTCCAAGGGTTGCCGCGGCCGCACCCAATCCACTGTGGACCACTATGCCCGCGCGACGCAGTGCCTCCCCGCCGCCGCGCGCCACCGGCGTCGGGTCGGCCACCGCGTAGTGCACCTCCGCGATGCCGGTGGCGATCAGCGCGTCGGTGCAGGGCGGTGTACGACCGTGGTGCGCGCAGGGCTCCAGCGTCACGTACGCGGTCGCACCGCGCGCGCGCTCCCCCGCCTCGGCAAGCGCCACCACCTCGGCATGCGGACCGCCCGGTGGCTGGGTACCGCCGCTTCCCACCATGCGCCCGGCACTGTCAAGGATCACGCAGCCGACCGGCGGGTTCGGGCTGGTTGTGCCGCGGGCGGCCTCGGCAAGCGCGATGGCGGCGTCCATCGCGGCCACCGCGTCGATCGGTGTGCTCGCCATGTCTCAGCGCGCACCGCGGACGGCATTGCGGGCCTGTTCCCGCAGCGCCGCTACCGCGCGTGCCGGGTCGGTGGCCCCGTATACCGCCGAACCGGCGACGAAGCAGTCCACCCCCGCTTCGGCGGCCTGCTCGATGGTGTCGCTGTTGATCCCGCCATCGATCTGCACCAGCAGCCGCAGGTGACCGGTGTCGGCCAGCCTGCGGGCAGCGCGGACCTTGTCAAGCACCTCCGGTAGGAACGACTGCCCGCCGAATCCTGGCTCGACCGACATCACCAGCAAGGTGTCGTAATGCTTCAGCACGTCGAGATAGGGCAGCAGCGGGGTGCCCGGCTTGATCGCCAGGCCAGCCCTCGTGCCCGCCGCACGGAGGTCAGCGGCCAGTGCCACCGGATCACCGGCGGCCTCCACGTGCACCGTCACATTATGGGCGCCAGCCTCGGCGTAACCGATGGCCCAGCGATCGGGGTCGTCGATCATGAGGTGGCAGTCGAGCGGTATCTCGGTGACCTTCCGCAGTGCTCGCACCACCGGAAGCCCGATCGTCAGGTTCGGCACGAAATGCGCGTCCATCACGTCCACGTGCAGCCAGTCAGCGCCGCGTACCGCCGCGACTTCGTCGGCAAGCCTTGCGAAGTCGGCGGAGAGGATGCTCGGAGCGATCATGGTCTGGCTGGACACGTGGTGGAGTGTAGAAGGCACCCCGGCGTCTCCCCGACTTGCCACATCCGGACCTCGTAGGGCGGGACGGCAGCGGGCGCCTCCCGTCACCCCGGCAGGCGCAATCTCACGCGGGGCGACGTGGCGCCGTTCCCCCGGCCACGCGTTCGTACAGGCCGACGAGACCCTCGACGAAGGCGTCCAGCGCCAACTCGAAGCTACCATTGTCGATCTCATCGGCGTGCTGGCGCAGCAGGTGAGCCTGGTGCAGGTGCGGGTAGCGGTCGAGGTACACCTGCATATCGTCGGAGAAGCCGCCGGAGAACGACGTCATCGCGGCACCGACCACCAGGTATTTCGTGGCGGCTCCGATCATGGTCGCATACCGAGGTGGCCAGCCCGCCTCTGTCAGCCCGCCGTGCACCGCGTCGGCCCGCAGCAGCGAGGTGTCACGCAGCGCGGGGCCGTAGGCCAGGAACGGGACGATATTGGGATGTGCCGCGAGCACGGCACGGTAGGAGCGGGCCCAGATCGCCAGTCCGGCACGCCAGTCGCCGGTGGTGAAACCGGACACGTCGACGCCCTCCATCACCTCGCTGGCGATGTCGTCGAGCAGCTCGTCCTTCGTCGCGACGTGGCCGTAGAGGGAAGGGGCCCTGACACCGAGACGATCGGCCAGCTTGCGCATCGACAGTGCGTTGAGGCCGTCGGCGTCAACCATCTGCATGGCCGCGTGACGGATCGCCTCCCTGCTTAGTATCGGCGTACGAGGTCTTGGCACCCGGCCCCTCCGGCTGTTCGTTGCGCCACCCAGGGCTTGTCGGAGCGGCGGTCCTCCCCTAACGTTACAACTAACGGCGTTAGGTATGAAGGGAGTAGGGACCATTCACTTGTCCGAAACGACGTACCGCCTCGCCGCACAGCGCTGGGTTCGACCGGCGGACGTAACAGGAAGGAATCGTCGTGGACTTCACCCTCTCCCAGGAAGAACGCGAGGTCCGGCAGTGGGTCCGCACCTTCGTGGACAAGGAGATCAAGCCGCTTGAGCCCGAGGTGCTACGCAGGGAGCGCACGGGAGAGCCGGGGATCACCCTCGATGAGATGCGTGAGTTGCGCGACAAGGCAAAGGAATCGGGGTTCTGGGGGATCCAGACACCAGCGGAATACGGCGGCATGGAACTCTCGGCCGTGATGAGCGCGCTCATCGAGGCCGAGCTGGGCCGCTCCTTCGTGCAGTTCTCCTTCGGCGGGTACGCGGACAACATCCTCTACCACGCCAACGCCGAGCAGAAGGAGCGTTACCTGCTGCCGACGATCGCGGGTGAGCGGAAGTCGTGCTTCGCCATCACCGAGCCCGGCGCCGGATCTGATGCCAAGAACATCCGCACCAGGGCGGAGAAGGACGGCACCGACTGGGTCATCAACGGCGAGAAGACCTTCATCACCGGGGGCAACGAGGCCGATTTCTGCATGGTCTTCGCTGTCACCGACAAGGCCAAGGGCGCGAACGGCGGCGTCACCTGCTTCCTTGTGGACCGCGAGATGGGCTGGAAGTCGGAATACATCGACACCATGGGCGAGTGGGGCCCGGCCGCGCTGATCTTCGAGAACGTCCGAGTGCCGCAGGAGAGCATCCTCGGAGAGGTCGGCAAGGGCTTCGCGCTGGCCATGCAGTGGATCGGCCGGGGCCGCTTCATGCTGCCAGCCCGCGCGCTCGGCGCCTGCGAGCGCCTCGTCGAGATGGCCATCGAGCAGGCCAAGAACCGTTCCACCTTCGGGCAGCTCATCGCCGAGCGGCAGGCCATCCAGTGGATGATCGCGGACTCCGCCGTCGAGATCGAAGCACTGCGCTGGCTAGTGCTACACGCCGCGTGGCAGGTCGATCAGGGGATGGATTCCCGGCAGGCGCAGTCAATGGCCAAGCTCTACGGCGGGGTCAAGGCCAACGAGATCGTCGATCGGGTGCTGCAGATCCACGGCGGCATGGGCTACACCCGCGAGCTACCGGTCGAGCGCTGGTACCGGGAACTGCGATTGTTGCGAATCTATGAGGGCACCGACGAGATCCAGCGCCGCACCGTCGCCCGCAACCTGCTCAAGGGTCACGCCAGCGTGCGCGGCGTACTTGGCTGAGGTATGGGCGGTGAACCCCAGGTGAGGCAGGCTCGCAGAGGGGACAACAGGCGGTCCCAAGGCCTACCGTGGGACCATGCACGAGCCGGAGCGGCACGAGGAGATCCCCGATGAGCTGATCGGGCTGGATCCTGACGACCCTGAGACCAAGGCCTTCGCCGAGCATCTGCTGCGGATGCGCAACACCCACGCCAACTACACTGTCGAGGGGTACCTGGCGAACTTCGGTGAGTTCGCTAATTCCGCGAACCGCGCCGACGGGCATCGTCGCTTGATGGCGATCATCCTCGTCAGCCTGCTGCTGCTCGGCGTGCTCTACGCCGTGTGGGAAGCCCTCAGCGTGATCTTTTCGACGTTTGTCGGCTGAACAACCCAGGTAACCTGGACATATGAAACCCGTAGTCGGGGCAACCCCGAAGGTCGTCAAGAGCGAACAGCAGTGGCGCGAGCAGCTCAGCCCGCCGGAATACGCCGTGCTCCGGCAGGCCTCGACCGAGCCCGCGTTCACCGGGGAATACACAGACACCAAGACCGTCGGCGTCTACTCGTGCCGCGCCTGCGACACAGAGCTGTTCCGCAGCGAGACGAAGTTTGAGTCGCATTGCGGCTGGCCTTCGTTCTACTCGCCGCTGGCTGCCGAGTCGGTCGTGCTGCGCGAGGATCGCACCGGGGGCATGGTGCGCACCGAGGTGCTCTGCGCGTTTTGCCACAGCCACCTCGGGCACGTGTTCGAGGGCGAGGGCTACGTCACTCCGACCGATCAGCGGTACTGCATCAATTCGATCTCGATGAGGCTCACGCCGGTCGACGCCTGACGCGCTGGCCGCAATCTCAAAGCCTTGCCAAGGGGACCCTAAATCTAGGTTAAGCCGTCTTGTGGCCCAGCTGTGTCCCCGGCCACCATGGTTCTCGCACGCCAGGTCATTCGACAGGGAGTGCACCACATCAGGCGGGACGCCCGCGCGGCTGGATCCACAGTTCGATCCAACTCGTGCGGCTACCGTCTCTCGCCGGCGTCATCCCTGGGGATGATGACGCCGGCGAGCTTGTGGAACGACCGGCGCAGGACACTAAGGCAGGTTGCTGACCAGCTCAGCGGGCGGCACCCGGACGCCGGTGTAGAACGGCACCTCCAGGCGTACGTGCCTGCGGGTCTCGCTCCCACGCAGATGCCGCATCAGGTCCACGATGCGGTGCAACTCGTCCGCCTCGAAGGCCAGGATCCATTCGTAGTCGCCGAGCGCGAACGACGAGACGGTGTTCGCGCGCACATCGGGGTATTCCCGCGCCATCTTGCCGTGCTCGGCCAGCAGTGCTCGGCGCTCCCCATCGGGTAGCAGGTACCAGTCGTAGGAGCGCACGAAGGGGTACACGCACATATACTTGCGTGGTTCCTCGTCAGACAGGAACGCCGGCAGGTGGCTCTTGTTGAACTCTGCGGGACGGTGCAGCGCCACCTGGCTCCACACCGGGGTGGAGGCCCTGCCGAGCGCCGTCCTGCGCAGCCCGGCGTAGGCGGCCTGCACCTGCTCGATCTCCTCGGCGTGCCACCAGAGTAGGTAATCGGCGTCGGCGCGCAGGCCCGCGACATCGTACACACCTCGCACCACGGTGCCTTTCTCGGGCAGGGAATCGAGGTACGCGGCGACCTCCTGGCCCGCACCCTCCCTGTCCTCGGTGAGTGCGTAGGGCTCGGCCTTGAAGACCGACCACATGGTGTAACGGACCGTGCTGTTGAGTTCCGTGTAGTTCAGGCGCGCCATAACGTCATCTTCCCACTGCCGTGGACCGGAAGACCCTCGGGTGGGCAGGTCACAGATACCTGGCGAGCCGCTCGGCCGCAGCCCAACCGGTCGCGACGCACGCGGGAACCCCGACGCCGTGCAGCGACGCGCCCGCCACCGCCAAGCCTGGCACGGCGGAGACCGCCTGCTCGATCTCAGCGACCGTGTCCAGATGCCCCACGCCGTACTGCGGCAACCCACCACCCCAGCGGAGCACGGCGGACGCCACCGGCGCTGCCGTGATACCCGTCAACTCGGCGAGGTCGGCGCGTACCGCGCGCAGCAGTTCCGCGTCGGAGCGCCGCAGCACGCTCGCCTCCCCGTACTTGCCCACGGAACCGCGCACCAGCACCCGCTCGCCCGCGAGGTGCTGCCACTTGCGCGAGGAGTAAGTCAACGCCTTCGCCGTGAACGGCTCGCCGTGGGCGTGACGCTCACCGGAGGCGAGCAGCACCCCGGAGGCCGCAGGAAGGGTGACCGACAGTGGTAGCGCCATGGCGACCACGGCCATCGACGCCAGCTCGATCCGCGCGTAGGCCGCGGCCGCGGCGGGCGCCACTCCGGTGAGCAGCTTCGCGGCGGCAGGCGCCGGCACCGCGAGGACCACGGCATCCGCGGTCCACGACCCCGGCCCGGGCGCGGCACCGATCTCCAGCTGCCACCTCGAACCGTGACGACGCAGCGAGTGCACCGGTAGCCCGGTCCGCACCCGCGCCCCGGAGCTGGCGACCAGCCGGTCGACAAGCTGGCGGTAGCCGCCCCGGAATGCCCCGAACACCGGACCGGCATCGCCGCCGGCCGCGGGCAGCAGCGAGGCAGCGGCACGCAGCAGGGAAGTCTCCCCCGCGTCCAGTGCCGCGGCGAGCGCGGGCATCGTGGCTCGCACTCCGAGCGCATCGGCACGGCCCGCGTACACGCCGCCGAGCAGCGGGTCAACCAGCCGCTCGGCAACCTCCGTGCCGAAGCGCTGCCGAAGCAAATCGCCGACCGCCAGGTCATTGCCCGCGCCACCGCGCCGCCACCGCAACGGTGGCTGGTCGGGTTCGCAGGCCACCCGGCGCAGCGCATCGGGTGGCAGTACATCGGCTACCGCGCCCGCCGAGGCGGGAACGCCCATCACGGTGCCTGCAGGGATCGGGTTACTGCGGCCTCCGGCACGGATCGTGGCCCGTACCGGCTCCGGGTGCACGATGTCCTCCGCGATGCCCAGCCGGGTGGCTATCGAGCGCACCTCGGGCCGCCGCGCAAGGAACGCCTCGGCCCCTACGTCGTACGGCCCGCCCGCCAGCTCGATCGTGCGCAGCTTCCCGCCGAGCCGACCCGACTGCTCAAGCACGGTCAGCTCAACCCCGGCGCCGAGCAGTTCCCGCAGCCGGTACGCGGCGGACAGCCCGGAGATCCCGCCGCCGACCACCGCGACCCTGATCATCTCGCGGATGCCTCGTGCACCAGCTCCACGATCCGACTCAGCACACCAGGGTCGGTGTCCGGCAGCACCCCGTGGCCGAGGTTGAAGATGTGCCCGCCCGCCGCTGCGCCGTCCGCGAGAATCCGCACCACCTCCCGACGCACCACGTCCCATCCCGCGAAGAGCAACGCCGGGTCGAGATTGCCCTGCACCACCGGCGGCGGTGCGTCCGGCATCGCGGCCACCAACCTATCGACCGCGACCGGAAGCGGCACCCGCCAGTCGACACCGACAACGTCGGCCCCTGCCTGCCGCATTGCCCCGAGCAGCTCACCGGTCCCGACGCCGAAGTGGATCCTCGGCACCTCAGCGGTCATAAGGCCGTCAAGTACGGCGCGGGAATGCGGCAGCACGAACTCCCGATAGTCCCGCTCGGAGAGTGCCCCAGCCCAGGAGTCGAAGAGCTGCACCGCGTCGATGCCGGCGGCAAGCTGCGTTTGCAGGAAGGTCAGCGTGGTCGCGGCCAGCGTCTCGGCCAGCGCGTGCCAGGTCCGCGGCTCGGAGTGCATCAGCGCCTTGGTGCGCTCGTGGTTACGGCTCGGCCCACCCTCCACCAGGTAGGAGGCCAGCGTGAACGGGGCGCCAGCGAACCCGATCAGGGGCGTGGCGCCCAGCTCGGGCAGCAGCGTGCGGATCGTCTCGGCGACCGGCTGCACCTGCTCTTCCCGCAGCTTCGGCAGCGCCCGCACCCCGGCGATATCACGTACCGGCGAGTCCACCACAGGCCCGGTACCCGGCACGATGTCGAGATCGACACCCGCGGCGTACAGCGGCAGCATGATGTCGGAGAACAGGATCGCCGCGTCGACACGGTGCCTGCGAACCGGCTGCATGGTGATCTCGCAAGCCAGCTCCGGTGTCAGGCAGCAGCGCAGCATAGGTATGCCCTTGCGAAGCTCCCGGTACTCGGGAAGCGAGCGCCCCGCCTGGCGCATGAACCAGACCGGGATGTGGGCCGGGCTGCCACCGCGAGCGGCGACGAGCAGCGGGGATTCGGTGAGGTCTCGGCGAGTGGAGACCGGCGCGGTATTGGTCATGGCCCCGCGATTCTCCCACGCGCACCGACTGTGGTTCACCGCGTGCCCGCGCGCTTCGGCGCGCCGCCACCCTCACCCTTGCTGGTGGTCCTACAGTCACTTGTCGTGACCGAAAGCGCAGGCTACCTGTCGTGACCGAAATCGCGGGCGCACCCGAACTCTTCCGCCAGGCCGTCGCCACCATGTCGGCGGTGCGCCCCCGCGCGGAGATCGAACTCACCGAGATACGGCCACCGCAGCGGCTGGCACCATTCAGCTACGCGCTCGGCGCCGAAGCCACCAGCCCGCAGGACGATCTGGCAACCGGGCGCCTGATCCTGCTGCACGACCCGGACGCGCCGGAGAGCTGGCACGGCGTGCTGCGTCTGGTCGCCTACATCCGCGCGGAGCTGGATGCCGAGCTCGCCTCCGATCCCATGCTGCCCGAGGTGGGTTGGTCATGGTTGACCGAGGCGCTGGAGACAACGCAGGCCTCTGCTTCCTCGCTTGGCGGCACCGTCACCAGGACCTCGTCGGCGCGCTTCGGTGACATCGCGGGCCCAACCCGAACGGATGACGTCGAGTTGCGAGCCTCCTGGACGGCGTTGGACGGTGAGCTCGCCGCGCACGCTGACGCGTTCTGCGCAGCGTTGGCCAGCATGGTGGGCCTGCCACCCGTTGGAGTGGTCTTACTGACTCACCGGCACGACTGAGGGTGTTTTTTTCCGTGCTGAGTCACTAGCCAGTGGTGAATGTCTGGTCGGTCGGTGGTCGGTCGGTGGTGTCATGCCGCCGCGCCCGCGATACCCAGGTGCTCCGGGCGGCGAGATGAGTGGCGCCTCTAGGCCGCTGAACCTGCCCATCTCGCCGCTCGGCGCAGCGCAAAAGTCCTCATGCAACGCGGCCATCCCTGATGAATCGCTCTGAGCCGTCTCGCCGTTAGCAATACCAGTCGTAATCACCCGATCGCAGGACATTCGTTCGGATGAGTGACATGAAATTTCGGACAGATTCACGCGTGATTACCCCGCGAAGCCCTCCGGACGGTTACGCTCCTCACCGACGACACCACTTTCGGTCGATCAGCGGCGCGGTTGATTGGGCGAAAGTCTCCAGTGCCGGTCGGGGGGCACGACCGACTCCAGGGAGGTAGTGACGTGGCTGCCGTCGGCTTTGGACAGGCCGTTCGATCCACGCACGCCGGGGCAACTCCGGCAAGCATGGTCCCGCACCCGCGGGAAGAGCTCTTCTCGGTAATGGTGGTCGATGGCCACCCGTTACTGAGAGAGGCAATTGCGTCTCGGCTCACCCAGATGGGTGCTGGGACGGTGCATGAGGCCGCTTCGGTGGCCGAGGCAAGGGCCCGTGCCCTGACCTCGGGACCGTGCGATCTCGCCATCCTCGATCTGGGGCTGCCCGACGGCAGCGGTATTGACCTGGTCACGGAGCTTCGTGCCCAGGGCTGGCCGCGCATCGTCGTGCTGGCCTCATCGGACGACCCCTACGCGGTCCGGGCGGCCTTCCAGGCGGGCGCACAAGCCTACCTGCTGAAGTCCGCCTCACCGATGGTGGTCACCGACGGCGTCAGGCGGGTACTCGACGGCGGGGTCTATGCCGATCCCATGGTCGTGCCCGCGCTTGCCACCGGAACCAGGGTCACCGGCGCCGACAACACGCAACGCGAGCTGTCGGCGCGGGAAGTCGAGGTGCTGCAACTCGTCGCAGACGGGCAATCCAACAAGGAAATCGGCGAAGCGCTGAGCCTCTCAGCACTCACGGTGAAGAGCCACCTGTCGAGGATTGGCCGGAAGCTGGGAACGGGCGACCGCGCCCAGATGGTCGCACTGGCCATGCGGGCAGGCGTGATCCGCTGAGGCTGCATTTACCCGGTTTGCCGTGCCGGAAGGCGCAACAGATTTCCGGCACGGCAAACC
>JBOHEL010000025.1:0-21745 GCA_050700995.1 Sciscionella sp.
CGCCATGCGCTCAAGTCTCTCACGAATACCGGGCGGTTCCCGCCCGGTATCATGGCTCGCGTCCGGGATGTCCTCGAACGACACCGACCCACTGGCGAAAGGCACCGTCTTGAACTTCGTCTCCGTCCGCGTGATCACCGACGACGTCGCGCGCCTCGTCGCGTTCTACGAGCACGTCACCGGCATCGACGCCGCCTGGGCCACGCAGGAGTTCGCCGAACTGCGCACCGGCACCGCGACCCTCGCGATAGGCCACAGCAGCACGATCGCCCTGTTCGGCCCCGACGTGGCCCACGCGGCCAGCAACCACAGCGCCATCATCGAGTTCCTCGTCGAGGACGTCGACGCCGACCACCGGCGCCTTGCCGGGCAGGGTCAGGAATTCGTCCAGGAACCGACCACCATGCCGTGGGGCAACCGTTCGATCCTGCTCCGCGACCCCGACGGCAACCTTGTCACCCTCTTCGCCCCCGTCTCCGAGCAGGCCGTCGCCAAGTTCCTCCGCTAGCATAACTTCCTGCTACGGGGTCAGGCTGTGCGTCCGGGATGCCCTCCGGCCGAGCGCCTGAGCACGGCGATCAAATGTGGGAGCCGCCGTCGGCGCGCAGTTCCACACCGGTGAGGTAGGCGGCGTCGGTGGAGGCCGCGAAGGCGATCGTGGCGGCGATCTGCTCCGGCTCCGCGGGGCCCATCGGGGCGTGGATGCGCGCGTAGTAGCTGGCGTCCAGGCCCTCCGGCAGGACGTTCGCGCCGACCAGCGGGGTGCGGACGGTGCCAGGTGAGACCGCGAGGACCCGGATGCCCCTGCCGATCACCTCTGCGGCCAGGCTGAGGGTGAACGCGAGCACGGCGCCCTTGCTCGCCGAGTATGCGCTCATGTACGGGTTGCCGTGGGTCGCGGAACTGGACGCGGTGTTGACGATGACCCCGCGCCCGCCCGGCAGGTGTCCGAGCGCCTCGCGGCAGCACAGCGCCGTGCCAATCAGGTTCACCTCGTACAGCCGCGTCAGGTCGGCGACGCTCAGCTCGGCGATCGGGGTCGTGCGGTGTATTCCTGCGACGTTCACCAGCGCGTCGAGGCCGCCGAGTTCGGCGACCGCGGCCGCCACCGCCGCGATCACGTCCCGCTCCCGCGACACGTCGGTGGTGCGGGCGAGGATCCGGCCGGCGCCACCGGTGGCACGCTCGGTCTCGGCGAGGCCCTCGGCGTCGACGTCGAGGGCGAACACCGCGGCGCCCTCGGCGGCGAGCCGCAACGCGGTCGCCCTTCCGATGCCGGAACCGCCGCCGGTGAGCAGGACCCGCGTGCCGCCGAACCGGTCCATCGCTCAGACCTCGTAGGTGATCTTCAGGCGTTGCGAGCGCGGGGTCGCCTGGCACGCGAGGATCAGCCCGTCGGCGAGGTCCTGCTCGTCGAGAATCTCGTTGTGCGCCAGATCGACCTCGCCTTCCAAAAGCACGCAGGCGCACGCGCTGCACGCGCCCTCGCGGCAGGAGGACGGCGCTTCGAGGCCCGCGTCGAGCAGCACGTCGAGCAGCCGGTTGGCGTGTGGCCATGTCACGGTGCGCGTCTCGCCGTCCAGGGTGACCTCGACCGTGCTCGAAGGGCCCCCGGTGTCGACCTCGACGCTCGGCTCGGCGAACGGGTCACCGGCCAGCGAGGTGAACCGCTCCACGGTGACGTTCTCCCCCGGCGCGCCGAGTCCGGTGAGGACGGTCGTCGCAAGCTCCATGAACGGTCCGGGTCCACACAGGAACGCCTGCCGGTCGCGGTAGGGCGCGAGGAGCGCACGAACACCGGACTCGGTCGGCAGCCCCTGCACGGACTCCAGCCAGTGCACCACCGTCAGCCGGTCACCGAACTCCTTGGCCAGCCGCACCAGCTCCTCGCGGAAGATCACCGACTGCTCGTCACGGTTGGCGTAGAGCAGCGTGACCTGACCGGAGCCCGCCAGCAGGCAGGACTTCAGGATCGACATCACCGGCGTGACCCCGCTGCCGGCGGCCAGCAGCAGCACGTCGGAGTCCAGCGAGCGCGGCGTGAAGGTGCCAGAAGGGCGCAGCACCTCCAGCTCGCTGCCCTCGGTGACGTTGTCGCAGATCCAGTTCGACCCGTAGCCGCCCTCGGTGCGCTTGACGGTGATCTTCGGCCGCTCGTCACCGTGCGGCGAGCTGCACAGCGAGTAGCATCTTGCCGCCGAACCATCCCGGGTGGACGGTATCCGCACGGTGAGGAACTGCCCTGGCCGGTAGCCGAACTCGCCGTCACGGTCGAGCGGTTCGAGCACCAGCGAGTGCGCATCGGCGGTCTCGCGGACCACCTCCGTCACCCGGACCCGCAGCACGGCCGGTGGTGCCATCGTCGCCTCCGATTCCGTACTCGTACTCAGGCCGACCTGGCGAGTGTCTCGCCACCCGCGCGGGAACGCTCGGCGACGTGCTTCGCGGCGAGGTAACCGAACACGATCGACGGGCCGATCGTCGCGCCGGGACCGGCGTACTCGTTGCCCATCACCGCGGCACTGGTGTTCCCGGTGGCGTAAAGGCCGCCGATCGCGGCCCCGTCGGGTCGCAGCACCCTGCCGTGCTCGTCGCAGACCAGACCGCCCTTGGTGCCGAGATCACCCGCCTCGATGCGGAACGCGTAGAACGGCGCCCTGCCGATCTCGTCGAGGCAGGGGTTGGGCAGGGTCGGGTCGCCGTAGTAGCGGTCGTACGCCGACTCGCCCCTGTGGAACTCGGTGTCCACTCCGGACCGTGCGAATCCGTTGAACCGCGCCACGGTGGACTCCAGCGTTTCCGCGGGCACACCGATGCTCTCGGCGAGGCCCGCGAGGGTGTCCGCACGGTGCGCGATGCCTGCCTCGTAGTACTCCTTCGGCACCGGCACGCCCGGCAGGATCTGCGCGAACGGGTAGCGGCTTCGCGCCTTGGCGTCCATCACGAACCACGCGGGCACGTGCCCGCCCGCGATCTGGTCGTGCACGAAGTTGACGTAGGGCGCGGACTCGTTGGTGAACCGGGTGCCCTGCGCCGAGACGATCACCGACGGCGGGATCGAGCGCTCCGAGACCAGCGGCACCAACGCGCCCGCAGGATGGCGCACCGAGGGCATCCACCACGCGTCGTCCATCAGGTCGGTCGCCGCGCCCGCGCCCTGGCCCGCCAGGATGCCGTCGCCGACGTTCTCCTTCGCGCCGCCACTGAAGTCCTCCCGTGCGCCCGCCGGCAGGTAGCGTTCCCGCAGCTCGCTGCTGTGCTCGAACCCGCCGGTCGCCAGCAACACGCCGTGGCGGGCACGGATCCGCACCGGCTTTCCCTCGCGCTCCACCACGACGCCGGACACCGTGCCGTCCCCTGCCGTCGCCAGCTCCGTCATCGGCGAGCGCAGCCACAGCGGGACAGCGGCGTCCTTCAGCGCCATCCGCAACCGGGCTACCAACGCGCGACCACCGGTGGCCATGTGGCGGCGGCGCACCAGGTTCGACGACACCCGCCAGGCCGCCACCAGCGAGGCGCGCTTACCCCGCCAGGTGCGCTTGACCATCGCGAGGTCGTGGTAGTCCTTCGCGGTGACCCACAGGCCCAGCGGGCCCTTCATGCTGTTCGGGCGCTGGAAACGCTCGTCGTCACCGAGCTTGCGCGTGTCGAACGGCTTCGCCTCGATCGAACGCCCCATCGGGCGGCCGCCGTCGAACTCCGGGTGGTAGTCGGCGTAGCCCTTGACCCAGAAGAACCGCAGCCACCTGCTGCGGCCGAGCAGCTCCATCGCGGCAGGCCCGTGGTCGACGTAGGCGTCCAGCCGAGCCGAGGGAACCCGACCCTGGGTGAGCTCGTCGAGGTACCTGCGGATCGACTCGCGGCTGTCGTCGTGTCCCGCCGCGCGCAACGTGGGGTTGTTCGGGATCCAGATTCCGCCACCGGAGATTCCGGTGGTGCCGCCGTACTTCGAGCCCTTCTCCACGATCAGGGTGTCCAGTCCGGCGTCGGCGGCGGTCAGCGCCGCCGCCATCCCGCCACCGCCGGACCCGACGACGACGAAGTCGTGCTCGACGTCCCAACCCGTCACGCCGCATCCTTCCGCAAAAGGAAGGCCAGCACCGCGCTCTCCCACGCGTCCTTCTGCTCGATCATGGTCCAGTGGCCACAGTTCGGGAACACGTGCAGCTCGACGTCGGGGATCGTCCGCATCGGAACGATCGACATGTCCATCGGGCTCACCCGGTCGTCGCGGCCCCACGTGATCAGGGTCCTGGCCTTCACCTTGTGCAGCATCGCCCACAGCTGTGGAGCTCCCGAGGCCGCCGTGGCCTTCGCCGCCGCGGCCAGCACGCCCTTTCCATACATCTTCCGGGCACTGGCCAGCGAGTCCGCACCGTTGGCCAGGTTCCAGCGCTCCTCGATCAGCTCCTCGGTGACCAGCCGCTGGTCGTAGACCATCGAGCGCAGCCACTGCACCAGCCGCTCGCGCGTGGGATCCTCGGCGAACTCGGTCAGCAGGTTGATGCCCTCGCCCGGGGCCGGGCTGAACAGGTTCGTGCCCATGCCCCCGACGGTCACCATCCGGCGAATTCGGTCGGGGTGGTCGATCGCGGTGCGGGTGGCGATCATCCCGCCCATCGAGTTGCCGATCACGTCGACCCTGGCGAGCCCGAGCCCGTCGAGGAACCGCGGCACCGAGGGGGCGGCAGCGGCCATCGGGTGCTCGCCGGTCGGGTCGCTGACACCGAAACCGGGGAACTCCAGCACCAGGCAGCGGAAGTGTGCCGCGAACACCGGGAGGTTCCTGCGGAAGTTCTGCCAGCCGCTGACACCGGGTCCCGAACCGTGCAGCATCACCAGCGCAGGGCCGTCACCGACCTCGTGGTAGCGCAGCACACCGTGGTCGGTGGACAGCTCGCGCAACGTCGACTCGTAACTCAGTTCCGGCATCAACGACCTCTGCTCGCGTTCCGGGGGCGGCATCCTGCCCGCTCGACGCTAGCCGGGACGCGGCGGCAGCCGCACGACCGTCCCGCTGACCGGGACCTCGCGACCCGGTCACGGCGCTCACCGGTGGCCGTTCCCGTTCCCACCGGGGCGTTCCGGTGATCGGGACCGTGGCACGATCCCGCCGCCCGTGCTCCTACCGTCGATCGCATGACTTCCGCCGAAGTTCTCGACGTCAGCGAACCCACCCCGATTCAGATGCGCGCGGCCATGAGCCGGTTCGCCAGCGGGGTGACCGTGGTGACCGGCGTCGACGGCGCGGAGGCTGTGGGCTTCACCTGCCAGTCCTTCGCTTCGGTCTCGCTGGACCCGCCGCTGGTGCTGTTCTGCGCCGACCACTCCGGCCGCACGTGGCCGAAGATCCGCAACACCGGACGGTTCTGTGTCAACGTGCTGGCCGAGCCGCAGGCCGACCTCTGCGGCCGGTTCGGTTCCCGCTGGGGGCTGCGGTACGCGGGGCTGCCGTGGCAGCTGTCCAGGTGGGGCACCCCCGAGCTGCCCGATGTGCTGCTCCGGGTGCACGCCGAGGTCCACGACGTGCACTCCGCTGGCGACCACGACGTGGTGATCGGGCGCGTGCTGGAACTGGACCACAGCGACGACCACCGTCCGATGATCTTCTACCGAGGCGGCTTCGGTATCGAGCAGGAGCGCGACGCCGAAGCCGCCCTCGCGGCGGGATGGGGATGGGGCGACCGCTGGGGCTGAGCTACAACCACTCGCCGGGCGTTCCCGCGGCGAGCAGCCGGTCCATGGTCTCGGGTGACCAGTTCTGCTCCGGCACCGCCACCATTCGGCGCGCGCGGCGCGGGGCCTGCTGCTCTCCGACGAGCTCCCGGGATGCCTGCCGGGCCGCGTCGAGTACCAGGGGGGCCACCCGTTCCAGCGGCGCGCGCCCGTCGCCGACGAGCGAGATGCTGCCAAGGGCGCCTTCCGGGCCGCGGACGGCGGCCGCGACGCAGCAGATCGCCGGGAAGCACTCACCACGCTCGAAGGCGAGCCCGTGCCGCCGCCGGATCCGGTTGAGCTCCTCGTGCAAGGTGCGGAGGTCGCCGATGGTGCGGTTGGTGAGCCGCCCGATGATCCGGCCGAGGCGGGCGTCGACCTCCTCGGGCTCGAGCCACGCCAGCATCGCCTTGCCCAGCGCGGTGGAGTGCGCGGGGGCGCGACCGCCGACCCTGGAGGGCACCACCGTGGCGAACCGGCCACCGACCTTGTCGAGGTAGTACACCTCGGCGCCATCCAGCACGCCCAAGTGAACGACCATTCCAGTTTTCATCTGCAGCTCGTGCAGCAGCGGGGCCGCCACCTCGCGGATGCCCGCATAGCTGCCCTCCAGGTCACCGAACCCGAGCACCCTGCGGCCGAGGCTGTAGCCGAACGAGGTGCGCTCCAGCCAGCACAGCCGCACCAGCTGGTCCAGGATACGGTGCGTGGTCGACCGAGGTAGATGGGTCCGGCGGGCGACGTCCTCGAGCGTGAGCCTCGTCGAGCGCCCCTCGAAGGCGTCCAGGATCAGCGTCATCCGCTCGACCATCGACGGCGGCAGCCCGCCGCGCTCGGTCACCAGCGGGTCCTCTACCGCGCTCAGCGCACCCATGGCAGCCTCCGAGGTCCCGTAAATTGAAATGAATTCTTGTTTCCTCAAGATAGCACCGAGGTGGCCGGGACGCCAACGGCCTGCTGTCCCGGTCACCGGGAGCACCACCACGGCCGGCACCGGGTTCGGTTACGAAGGACACTCGCCGAGTCCCATCGACAGCGGAGAGGCGGTGCGGATGCGCATCGGGATCGTCAGCCCGGTCGTCACCGGAGTTCCCGGGGTGTGCTCTGACTGGGAGCGCACGGCGGGCATCGAGGAGCTCGGCATGATCGCGGAGGCCGCCGACCGGCTCGGCTTCCACCACCTGACCTGCAGTGAGCACGTCGCGGTTCCGGTCGACGTCGCGCGAGGGCGCGGCGGGACGTACTGGGACCCCCTGGCGACCCTCGGCTACCTCGCCGCGCGCACCCGGCAGATCCGGCTGGTCACCCAGGTTCTCGTCCTCGGCTACCACCACCCGCTGGCCATCGCCAAGCGGTTCGGCACCCTCGACAGGGTGTCCGGCGGCCGTGTCACCCTCGGTGTCGGGGTGGGTACGTTGCGGGAGGAGTTCGAACTGCTCGGCGCGCCGTTCGAGGGCCGGGGGTCGCGCGCGGACGACGCGATGGGCGCCCTGCGTGCCGCGCTGTCCCGGCCACAGCCGGAGTACCACGGCAGCCACTACGACTTCGGCGGCTTCGTCGTCGAACCGCACGCGGAGCAGCAGCGGGTGCCGATCTGGGTCGGCGGGCGCACGCCACGCTCGCTGCGCAGGGCGCTTGCGCACGGTGACGGGTGGGTCCCGTTCGGAATCTCCCGCGAGGACCTCACGGCCATGCTGGCCGCGGCCGAGCTGCCCGAAGGGTTCGAGGTGGTGCTCCCAGCGGGCCGGCCCGTCGACCCGCTGGGAGCGCCGGAGGACACCGCGCGGGCGCTGCGGCGCACGCGCGAGGCGGGCGCGACGATCGCCGGCGTGAGCATCGCCGCGAACTCCGCCGACCACTACTGCGAGCAGCTCGCGGCGCTGCGGGAGCTGGGAGGGCAGCGATGAGCGACCTGGCCGGCAGGGTGGCCGAGCTCGAGGCGCGGCTGGAGCGGCTGGAGGACGAGCGCGCGGTGGCGCGGCTGATCGCGTCCTACGGCCCGCTGGTCGACGGCGGCGACGCCGATGCGGTGGCCGCCTTGTGGGAGCCCGACGGCGTGTACGACGTGGACGAGCTGCTGATGACCGGGCGCGCGGAGATCGCGGCGATGGTCGGCTCCGCCAACCACAAGCGCTGGATCACCGGCGGCTGCGCGCACCTCGTCGCTCCCCCGCACGTGACCGTCACCGGGGACACCGCAGTCGCCGTCTGCCACTCGCTGATGGTCGTGCACTCCGAGGGCCGCTTCGTGGTGCGTCGCGCGACGGCCAACCACTGGCGGCTGCGCAAGGGCCCGGACGGCTGGCAGGTCACCACCCGCACCAACCGGGTGCTGGACGGCAGGGCGGAATCACCCGCGCTGCTCGCGGGCGGCTGCCGGGACGGATCGTGAGCGCACGGCCCGACGCCGAGGCCATCACGGGCACGCTGCACCGGCTGGCCGCCGCGACCGACGCGCGGGACTGGGCGACCATCCGCGCGACCTTCACCACGGACGGCTCCGGCTACGGCCGCACCGGCGCCGACGCGATCGTCGCCGTGATGCGCGAGCATCTTGGCGGCTGCGGCCCGACCCAACACCTGCTGGGCAACCACCGGATCACCGTCGATGGCGACCGCGCCCGGTCGCTGACCTACGTGCGGGTGTACCACCAGGGCGCGGGGCCGTGCGAGGGCCTGTTCTACGAGTGCATGGGCGAGTACGACGACCGCTTGGTCCGCGAGGGCGACCGCTGGCGGCTGACCTCCCGCGAGTTCGACATGCGCATCACCCTCGGCGACTTCGCGGTGCTCCGGCCCTGATCCTCATCGCGAGGCCATGTCCAGAGCGGCGAGGTGGCTGAACACCATGCACGAGCCGATCGGGTTGCCGCCGCCGGGGTACACCGTCCCGCTCACCGCCGCCATCGAGTTGCCCGCCGCGTACAGGCCACCGATCACGCGCCCCCCGGTGTCGAGCACCCTGGCGCGCGCGTCGGTGCGCAGGCCGCCCTTGGTGCCGAGGTCGGAGATCCCGAACGCCGCGGCGTGGAACGGCCCGCGCTCGATGGGCACCAGCGGCGAGTCACCGCCGGAGAACGCCCGGTCGTAGGGCTCGTCACCGCGGCGGAAGTCGCCGTCCTCGCCCGCCGCCGCGAATCCGTTGAACCGCTCCACGGTCCGCACCAGGTTGCCGGCCGGGACGCCGATCCTGGCGGCGAGTTCCGCCAGGCTGCCGGCGGAGTGCCAGAGGCCGGCATCGACGTAGTCGGACGTCTGTCCTACCGGGACGCTCGTGGCCACGGCGGGCGGCCGCTCGCCGGCACGGTCGTCGTAGATCATCCAGAACGGGAGCGTGAGGCTGCCATCGGCGATGCGGTCGATGACCGCCCTGCCGAGCCGGTCGTAGGGCCAGGACTCGTTCACGAACCGCTCGCCGGCGTCGTCCACGAAGATGCCGCCGGTGAACCACAGCGAGAACGTCGACGACCCGTCCGGGTGGGTGATCCCCGGCGACCACCACGCCTGCGACATCAGGTCGGTGTCCGCACCCACCTCGATGCCCGCACGGATCGCCTTGCCCTGGTTGCCCTCGGGCCCCATCGTGTCCCGCGCCACGCCGGGAACACCGTGCCGCTCGCGCATCTCCTGGTCACCTTCGAACCCTCCGGAGGCGACCAGCACGCCGCGCCGCGCCCGTATCCTCCTGCGCACACCGCCGGAGGATACGGCGGCACCGGTCACCGTGCCGCCCTCGCACACCAGCTCGTCGCATACGGTGTCGCGACGCAGCTCCACATTGTCCCGCTTGGACAGTGCGAGCAGCAGCCTGCCGATCAGCGCCTGCCCGCCCGCGATCAGGTCCGGCAGCGGGTGCCCGGCACGCTCGGTGGCCAGCGGCGGGCGCAGGACCTCGCGCAGCGCACCGAGCTGCTCGGGCTTCAGCGGCACCGGGATGATGTGCCGCCCGGTCGCGCTCGCCTTCGGCGCCGCACCGAAGTAGTCCGGCCACGGGTAGACCATGAACGCGAGGTCCTCGTCGGCCTCCAGGTAGTCGACCAGCGGTGCGCCGTTTTCGAGGTAGGCGTCCTGCAGCTCGCGCGGCGTGCGGTCGCCCACCACCGAGTGGTAGTAGGTCTTGGCGTCCGCGAGCGTGTCGCCGTCACCGGACCGCGCCAGCACGGCGTTGCACGGGAACCACATGCCGCCACCCGAGTAGGCCGTGGTGCCACCGAACCGGCCGGTGGCTTCGGCCACGATCACCGAGAGCCCCTCGCGGGCGGCGGTGTAGGCGCCTGTCAGCGCGCCCCCTCCAGAACCGACCACCAGCACGTCACAGTCGTCGTCGGCGGCTGGCACCGCCGGCTGTGCATCCGTCCGAACACCACTGCCCTCTGCCGTCACCACGGGGTCATCGTGCGCGCCCGCCACGCCCGCGCGCGCGGCGCGTCCCACTGACCAGGATCACGGCGGGCACCTGGATATCGTGAATCCAGCACAGTCCAGATAGGACACACGTCAAGATCGGGTTCAGGCGAATGCGAGTGGGGCATCATCAAACGCCGCGTACTCGAAGGCGCAAACCGAGGACGACGACGACTGGAGGGTCGGCCACCCCCTGGTGTTCCCGTACAACATGCGCGTCGGCGGTGCGGGTATCGAGCAGATGCAGATCCGGGTGCCGATCGACTACACGCGCGAGTGGGGCAGTTTCTGCGGCGGCAGAACTCGCCGAACTCCAGATCCGGTTCGCCGACCCGTCGGCGCCCTTCATCGAGGACGGCCGCGCGATCGAGGTCGACCACGCGGCGGGCGCGAGCCAACTCGTCGATACCGGCGCCGATGCGCCGCAGGATCGCCGCCACCCGGGGTAAATCCACCACGACCAGCGCCCGCTCCGGCTGATCACCGTCTGGGCGCAGGTTCACCGCCGGCGGGAACCACCGGGTGTGTAGATGGGTCAGCCATTCAGCATAGTGCCGCACCCAGCCCAACTTGAGCATGGGGATCGGTTTCGTACGCCGCTGGCCCGTGCTCAGGCGAGGTCGAATGCAGCTAGGATCGCCTCACTCAGCGCTGACTCTTGGCGGGGCAGGAAGTAGCCGATGTGTCGCCCGAGGGTGGAGGTCGGCACGGTGAGGACGTTGTCGCAGGACACGACGCTGTCGTGATCGAGGCCGTTGTCACGGCCGACCGGCACCTCGGTGGACAGGCCGCGGATGGTGCTCGTGATCGGGGCGACGGTCACCCGGTTTAGGTGCGGGCGCACCAGCTCGCGGGTGAGGATCAGCACCGGTCGTGCCTTGTCAAGCTGCGCGATGTGGATCGGACGCATCAGGCGAGATCGTCCATCGAGGTGCTGGCGGCGAACTTCGCCAGGTCGTCCAGATCGGTGTCTTGACCTGCTCGCGCCAAGATCGCCGCGTCTTGGGCAGCGATCTCCCGACGGCGTGCTCGTTCCACGGCCTGCGTGACGGCCATCGCCCGGCTTGCAGCCTGGCCGTTCGCGACGAGGCCGTCGAGGAAGGTGACCAGCTCGTCGGGCAGGCGTACCGCGATTTGCTTACTCATACCATCATGGTACCAAACTGGGATGCGAACATCGCACGATGTTCGCATACCGTTCCCCTGTTGCGACCGCTCAGACCGGTGGCGGCAAAGCCGTCACCGAACAGGCGTTGGTGCCCGAACTGCTGGGCGCGTTGGGGCACGCAGGACAACCGTCTGGTCCTGCGTTCGCAGGCACCGCAACGAATCGAACAGGAAGTGTGGGGCATCCTGGCCCTGCACCGGGCGGTGCGGAAACGATCCACGACGCGGCGTTGGCCGAGGGGTTGGATCCCGACCGGCTCTCCTTCAATCACACGGTGAAGATCGTCCGGCGCCACGTGGTGCGTCGCGCGGTTTTCCCCCGCGTGGGGTGCCACGATACCGGCAGCTGTCCTCGCAAGGTCACCGAAGTCCTTATCCCGAAACGGCAACGCTCCAATTCTCGCGTGGGCCGCCGTACCCAGCGCACCCCGTTCCCTTCGAAAAGCCGATCGAATAGCATCTGACCGACCCACCGCCCAGCATCGTCACAGTCCTCACCAGGATCGAAGTTCCTGGTATTGACCCAGTACCCGGTGCGGTGAACGATACCGCCCGGCGTATTTCGCCACCGGCAAGAAGATCACAGCCAAGGCATCCGATCACATCCACACCCACCAGCATCAGGGAGCCGCGCTCCCCTCTCGACTGCGGGCAGCGGGCAGCATGCAACAGCGTCTCGCCTAGCGCCGTTTCAGGCCGTTACCGACACTCTCGGGTCAACCTCCGGTCAGGCTGTACCAGCCGTCCCGAACCTGTTTTTGCTGGTCAGCCGCTCATATCAGCCTCCCATCCAGCTGTCCCAGTCTCGCCGACTCGGGACAGCCTGGACACCCGGGTCACCGCCAGCGCCGCGGGTACCGGCGGGTGAATAGTGCGCAACTCGCGCCTCGGACACACTCGCTATTCGGAGACCCAGGATGTCTATGAAGGACATCCTGCTCAACCGCAAGCCTCATGCGGTTCGTCCACCTCATCTGCTGATGACGGCCGTCAACTGGATGAGCCACGGCACCCAGGACAACTACCCGGAGTTCCTGAAGGCCAGCGACCAGGGGGCCGCGCTCAGCCCCACCACGGCCAGGGCATGGCGCGCCGGGTGGCCGCGGATGCTGGACACGGGCAAGTGGGAATGCGATTCTGTGGCGGCCTTCGGCGGGCTGGGGACGCGGTCCGCGACGCCGGGGTTTGTCGGGATGCCCTGCCGCGCGGTAACGAGCACCACTGGAGTACTCATGACTGTGTCCCCTAGGCGAGCCGGCCGCATGGTGGCCGGCATCGCGCTCGCCACATCGCTGGCCATGACCGTCTCAGGCTGTGGTGGGAGTAGCAGCGGCGGTTCGGCACGAGGTATTTCCCTCGTGCACGCGGGCCAACTCACCGCGTGCACGCACCTGCCGTACAAGCCATTCGAGTTCAGCCAGAACGGCAAGGTCGTCGGTCTCGACGTGAGCATGGTGGACCTGCTGGCCCGCAAGCTGGGCGTGCAGACGAACGTCGTCAACATCGGCTGGGCACAGGTCACCTCGGGTGGTGCGTTCGCCGCCAGGAAGTGCGATGTGGGCATGGGCGCTGCCACGATCACCGCGAAGCGCGCCAAGTCGGTCAAGTTCTCCGCGCCCTACTTCAAAGCAACCCAGGCGCTGCTGGTCAAGAGCGACTCGCCGTACCATGGACTCGCCGACTTGAAGGGCAAGAAGCTGGCCGTGCAGACCGACACCACCGGCCAGCTCTACGCGAACGCGCACGCCAAGCAGTACGGCTACACCACGGTGGTCTTTGACGACTCGCTCTCGGAGTTCAACGGCCTGATGGCGGGCGCGGTCGACGCCGCGATCAACGACAACGGCCCCGAGTACAACTTCGTCAACTCGAACCACGGCGCCAAGGTAACCAAGGAGTTCGACACCGGCGAGCACTACGGGTTCATGGTGAAGAAGAACGACAAGAACGCCGAGAAGCTGGTTTCGAAGTTCAACTCGGTGATCGCGGCGTCGAAGAAGGACGGCCAGTACGACAAGATCTTCAAGAAATGGTTCGGCAGGTTGCCGAACAAGGGCGGGGCGGGCGAGTAGGCAGGCATGACCGATGTCGCCGCGGAGACACCACCGCGCAGGCTGAGTCCGCGCAAGCGCGCGCAGCGCGCCCGCACCGTCCAGTACGCGGTGCTGGTCGCGGTCGTCGTCGTGATCGCGGCGACCGCGAACTGGGGCCAGGTCGCGCACGTGTTCTTCGACGGGCCTATCGCGGCGAGCACGCTGCTGAACGGCTTCGGCTCGGCGCTGCTGCACACTGTCACCTACACGGCGGGTGGTTTCGTGCTTGGCCTGGCGCTCGGCACACTGCTTGCGCTGATGCGGCTGTCCGAGGTGGGGCCGTACCGCTGGATCGCGACGGCCTATGTCGAGTTCTTCCGCGGGCTACCGACGCTGGTGGTGTTCATCGCGCTGTCCCTGCTGCCGCTCGCCTTCTCTGGGCTGGTCATCCCGTTCGCTCCTTACGGCACGGTCTGGGTCGCCCTTGCCGTCGTCGGGGGCGCGTACATGGCCGAGACCATCCGTGCCGGGATTCTTGCGGTGCCGCGTGGGCAGGTTGAGGCGGCCCGCTCGCTGGGTATGACGCCTGGCACAGCCACCCGCAAGATCGTGCTGCCGCAGGCGTTCCGGATCATGATCCCGCCGCTGACCAATGAGCTGATCATGCTGATCAAGGACTCCTCGCTGGTGTTCGCCATCGGGCTATCCCTCGCCGACTTCGAGCTGACCACCTTCGGAAAGGGCATGGCCAACAACGAGGCGAACCTCACCCCCCTGGTGATCGCCGGACTAGGATACCTCGTCATCACGCTTCCGCTGTCGTACCTGGTGCGCCGCATGGAAGCCTCGAACGCGAAGGCGCGGTGAGCCGGGTCATGGCAAGGGTCTCCAGCTCGGGTCCGTCCGTTGTGGACATCCGCGAACTGCACAAGTCGTTTGGCGACAACCATGTCCTGCGCGGCGTCGACTTTCAAGTGGTCGAGGGCGAGGTGGTCTGCGTCATCGGCCCTTCCGGATCGGGCAAGTCGACGTTTCTGCGCTGCGTCAACCTGCTGGAAAGGCCGGAATCGGGGCAGGTGATGGTGCACGGTATTGAGCTGACCGACCCGGACTGCGATATCGACGCCGCGCGACGGCACATCGGCATGGTCTTCCAGCAGTTCAACCTGTTCGGGCACCGCACGGTCATTGACAACTGCACTGTCGCGCAACGATCCGTGCTCGGCCGGTCGGCCGCACGGGCTCGCAGCGTTGCGGTGGCGAACCTCACAAGGGTCGGGCTGTCCGAGAAGATCGACCAGTTCCCCGCCCAGCTGTCCGGGGGCCAGCAGCAGCGGGTGGCGATCGCGCGGGCACTGTCGATGGAGCCGAGGCTGATGTTATTCGACGAGCCGACGTCCGCGCTTGACCCCGAGCTGGTCGGCGAGGTGCTCACGGTGATGCGGAGCCTGGCAGAGGACGGCATGACGATGATCGTCGTGACCCACGAGATGGCCTTCGCTCGCGAGGTGGCCGACAGGGTGGTGTTCATGGACCAGGGCGTGATCGTCGAGCAGGGAACGCCGGAAGCTGTGCTTGCAGCCCCGCGCGAGGAGCGCACCCGCGAGTTCCTCCGCCGCGTCCTCGACCCGAACCACGTCCAGCTGGCGTAGGCCCCAAGGGCGGCTTCCACGGGCGCTTGGCCGCCCGCCCGGCGACGCTCAGCGGGCGCCCGCGTCACCCGCCGTGTCCGCGCCCTCAATCTTGATGGCCACCTGCTCGTTGTCCAGCGTGTACGCCTGGTAGGAGGACCTGGTGCCAGTCCTGGTGGCGTATTCCAGCCAGGCCCGGAACTCGTGCTCGCGCCACCCTGGGTAGTTGAAGTACTCGTCGAACAGTATGACGCTGCCCGCCCGCATTCGGGAGCCGACGTGATCGAGCACCGTCGTGGTTGAGGCGTAGAGATCACAGTCGATGTGAACGAAGTCGACCGGGCCAGGATGCTCGGAGAGGAAGCCGGGAAGGGTGTCGTCGAACCAACCCGCGACCACCTCCGCGCCTGCGACACTAGGTGGCGTCGTGTCGCTGAAGGCCCCGGCAGGGAAGCCGCTACGCCACGCTTCCGGCAAACCCTTGAATGAGTCGAAGCCGTACACCTGCCCGTCGCCACGCACCTCGGCGATGACACCGAGTGTCGCGCCCGTGTACACCCCGAACTCCAGTGCGAGCCCGCCGGATGGCGCGAGGCCCAATGCGTGGTGCAGCGTCTTCCTCGGGTGGTCGAACGGTGTGGCCTCCCGCATCTCTGCCCGTACCAGGGCAGCCGCCTCGGCCACCGCCTCTCGCTCGCCGGCGGCGAACACATCACGGCGGGCCCGGATCTCCACTGCTTCGATGAACTCGACGAGCCGGTCCGCCTGATGGTCGAGTGTTGTCCGGACGTCCTGGATCTCGCCCCGCACGCTCGCCATCTCACGACTCAACTGCTCCATCTGCTCGCCGTGATACGGCTGGATTACCTCCTCAAGGGCCCGCAGCAACGTGCCACGTGCGCCGTGGCGTAACCGCAACCCCAGCCCGGCGAGTCCGGTCCGGCCAAACATGCAACTGATCCCTCGTTCACATCAACATCGGCTTTCCGTTCACACGTGTCAGGAACGGTACGCGCGGTAGCGGCCTGGCCAAATTTCTCCCCATCAGGCCACATTCCACTCAAACGACGCTGAATGCCGTGCTCGTTTGCTGGCGGCACCTGGTTCCCGGTGGGGCAGGAGTCACTGGGACGTTTTCGGCCGCAGTGCGTCCATGACGAGGTCGAGCAGCCGTCCGGTCTGCTCGGAGCCATTGCTGGCCGCGGTGGTGAGGAAGATCCCCAGCAGCATCGCGGTGATGTCCTGCGGGTCGACGTCGGTGCGGAGTGAGCCAGCCTCGGCCCCGCTGGCGAGGATCGTGGCGATGGCGGTGGTGACGCGTTCCCGGGTGGTCGGTGTGGCGATCCGCCCCGACGCCCAACCGGCGCGGAGTGTGTCGACCATGCCGCGCTTCGTCGCGATGAAGTCGGCGTAGCGCCCTATCCATGCTCGCAGCGCCGCGTCCGGCGGGAGTTCTTGGAGGAGGGCGGGGACGCAGCCAGTGACGTCGTCGAGTTCGGCGGCGTACACGGCCTCCACCAGGGCCTCACGGGTCGGGAAGTGGCGGTATAGCGTGCCAATGCCCACGCCGGCCTCGCGGGCGATGCCGTCGAGCGGGACGGTGCCGTCGGCGGCGGCGAACGTGGCCCTGGCGGCCTGGATCAGCTTGTCGCGATTGCGCAGCGCGTCGGCGCGGGGGGCGCGAGCGCCACGCGACTTCCTCCCTGGGCCGGTTACGGAGGGTGCGGGGTCGACGAACTCCAAAGCGGAGGCTCCTCCGATAAGTGCTACAGTCCATGGAGTGGAGGCCACTCCGCTTATCTTATCGCCTCATGCCCGAGGAACTTCCATGACCGCGAACAGCACTCCCTCCCCTGCGCTCACGGCTTACGGCGTACCGCGCGCTGGACGGGCTGGGACGATCGGCGGCCGCGCGGTTTCCCGCATCGGATACGGCGCGATGCAACTGGAGCGGCTGCACGCCGACCGCGACCCCGCGATCGGCCTGCTCCACCGCGCGGCGGAGCTCGGCGTCGACCACGTCGACACCGCCCAGTTCTACGGCGACGGCTTCGTCAACGGCCTCATCCGCGACGCGTTCCGCACCGAGGACGACATCGTGGTCGTCAGCAAGGTCGGCGCGGATCCCAATCCCGGTGGCACCATTCCGCTGCGTCCCGCCCAGCGGCCCGAGGAACTGAGGGCAAGCGTCGAGGACAACCTCGAAACGCTGGACATCGACCAGATCCCGGTGGTGAACCTGCGCCGCCTGGACACCGGGCCAGGCCTACGGGCCGTGGGTGAGCAGGTGGTCGACCTCGATGACCAGCTCGCGGTGATGACCGAGCTTCGGGACGAGGGCAAGATCGGCGCGATCGGCCTGAGCAGCGTCACCCTTCACGGACTGCGCCAAGCCCTTCCCGTCAGGATCGCCTGCGTCCAGAACGCCTACAACCTGGTGTCGCGCGGCGACGAGGAGATGCTGCGGCTCTGCACCGACGCGCAGATCGCCTGGGTACCCTTCTTCCCGCTCGGCGGCGCCTTCCCCGGTATGCCGAAGGTGACCGACGATCCGGCCGTCACCGCCACCGCGCAGTCCCTCGGCTGCACCCCCTCGCAGGTCGGCCTCACCTGGCTGTTGCACCACGCGCCGAACGTGCTGCTCATCCCGGGCACCGCGAACACCGGCCATCTCGAAGCGAACGTTGCCGCCGGAACGATCGGCCTGGGCGGCACCAGCATGGCCGCGCTGGATGCCGTCCAGTCGCGCTCCACCGACGTCCCGCTCGGCTGAGCCGCAAAACGCTGCTGCGCCAGACGCTGCCGCGCGACGCGTCCGTGGGTGCTGGTCGTCGATCTGCGCCTCGAAGTACTGGATTCCGTCACACGCACCTGCATGGAGATCTCAACGGCCATTGGCAGGGGCTGCAGCACCCGTCCCTCGACTCTTCAGTCGGCGTGGTCACTGTGCTCCGTAGACCGGTTCGGGCGACGGAGCCTCGCGAAGCAGGTCACGCAAAGCGGGACCGACCTCGGCTGCCTCCCACCGCCGGTTCAGCTCGCGGGCGGGTCCGTGGCTCCAGCCGTTCTCCACGCGGACCCGGCCGCCCTCGACCTCGATCACGCGGCCGGTGACGTCCGCCGCGTCCTCGCTCGCCAGCCAGGCGACCACGGGTGACACATTGCCAGGGTGCATCACGTCGAATCCCTGGCCGGGAGCGGCCATCGTGTCCGCGAAGGGGCCCTCGGTCATCCGGGTGCGCGCCGACGGGGCGAGTGCGTTCACTGTGACGCCGTACCGGCCGAACTCGGCGGCGCCGACCAGGGTGAGGGCCGCGATCCCGGCTTTGGCCGCGCTGTAGCTACCCTGGCCGACGCTGCCCTGCAGCCCCGCGCCGGAGCTCGTGTTGATGATCCGGGCCGCCCGGCCGCGCCCCTCCTTGGCCTCCGCCCGCCAGTAGGCCGCAGCGTGGCGCATCAGCGCGAAGTGCCCTTTGAGGTGGACCGCGACCACCGCGTCCCACTCCGCCTCACTGGTGTTGACCAGCATCCGGTCTCGCACGAATCCGGCGTTGTTGACCACGATGTCGAGTCCGCCGAACGTCTCGACGGCCTGCCGCACGAGCGCGGCGGATGCCTCGAAATCCGCGATGTCGGCCCCGTTGCGGACCGCCTCGCCGCCGAGCGCGCAGATTTCGGCTACCACCTCGTCCGCGGGACCGCCGGAGGTCCCTTCGCCCGCGCCCGAGGTGCCAAGGTCGTTCACGACCACCTTGGCGCCACGGCGGGCCAGTTCCAGCGCGTGCTCCCGGCCCAAACCGCGCCCGGCCCCGGTCACGATCGCGATCCGTCCCTGCAAGATGCCGCTCACATCATCTCCGTTCGTTTCCCGATTCGACGGCGGTTCCCACGAAATCAAGCAACTGCTAGGCTACCAAGCAATCGCTAGGTTAGGAACTCCTGTGACGATTTCTACGCAGCTCCATGACAACGGCACCTACGTCGTCAGCATGGACTTCCCGCCGGTGAACGCGCTTCCGATCGCCGGATGGTTCGGCCTCGCCGAGGCGATGCGGGCAGCGGACACCGACCCTGCGGTGCGGGTCGTCGTGCTCCGGGCCGAAGGCCGGGGGTTCAACGCGGGTGTCGACATCAAGGAAATGCAGAACACCACCGGGTTCGACGCGCTGGTCGGCGCGAACCGCGGCTGCTACGTGGCGTTCAAGGCGATCTACGAGTGCGCCGTGCCCGTCGTCGCGGCGGTCAACGGCTTCTGCCTCGGCGGCGGAGTCGGCCTGGTCGGAAACTGCGACACGATCGTGGCCTCGGACGACGCGTACTTTGGCGTCCCGGAAATCGACCGAGGTGCGCTCGGTGCCGCGACGCACCTGGCCCGGCTGGTGCCCCAGCACCTGATGCGGACCCTCTACTTCACCAGCCGGACCATCTCGGCCGCCGACCTGGTCCAGCACGGCTCGGTGCTGGAAACCGTGCCGGCGGAGGAACTCCTCGACGCCACACTCGGCGTGGCCGCCGAGATCGCCGCGAAGGACCCCAGAGTGATCAGGGCCGCCAAGGCCGCACTCAATGGAATCGACCCGATCGACGTCAACCACAGCTACCGCTTCGAGCAAGGCTTCACCTTCGAGCTCAACCTCACTGGTGCCGCCGACGAACACCGCGACGCGTTCGTCGCCACCGGCCGGCCGCTCACCCGCTGACGCACCGAGACCGACCGAGGAGACTGCGTGACCACACCACCGACCCTGCGCACCCCGCTCACCGAACTGACCGGTGTCGCCCATCCGATCGTGCAGACTGGCATGGGCTGGGTGGCCGGCCCCCGGCTTGTCTCCGCGACCGCGAACGCGGGCGGATTGGGCATCCTGGCGTCGGCGACGATGACGTTGGACGAGCTGGACCGGGCCATCGCCAAGGTCAAGCACCGCACCGACGAGCCGTTCGGGGTGAACCTGCGCGCGGACGCGGGAGATGCCTCGGACCGCGCCGACCTGCTGATCCGCCACGGAGTGAAGGTCGCGTCCTTCGCACTGGCACCCAAGAAAGAGCTGATCGCGCGGCTGAAAGACCACGGCCTTGTCGTGATGCCGACGGTCGGTGCCGCCCGGCACGCCGAGAAGGTGGCCGCCTGGGGTGCGGACCTGGTGATGGTCCAGGGCGGTGAGGGTGGCGGCCACACCGGCGCGACCGCCACCACATTGCTACTGCCCACGGTGATCGACGCCGTCGACATCCCGGTCGTGGCTGCCGGCGGCTTCTTCGACGGCCGGGGTCTCGCGGCCGCCCTTTCCTACGGCGCCGCCGGCATCGGGATGGGCACCCGATTCCTGCTCACCAGCGACAGCGCCGTCCCGGACGCGATCAAGCGCACCTATCTGGGGTTCGGGCTCGACGGCACTATCGTCACCACCAAGGCCGACGGTATGCCGCATCGTCTGCTGCGCACCCCGTACGTCGAGGGCCTCACCGAGGAGCGCTTCGCGAAGCGGATCGTCCGCACCCTGCGTCGCACCCAGGATTTCAAGAGGATGAGCGGCCAGTCCTTGGCGCAGCTCGTCGCGGACGGGGTGCGGATGAAACGCAGCAGCGACCGGTCGTGGGCACAGACGATGCTGGCCGCGAACACGCCGATGCTACTCAAGGCCGGTTTGGTCGAGGGCAACACCGGAGCGGGCATGCTCGCGGCCGGGCAGGTGGTCGGGGTCATCGACGACCTGCCCAGCTGCGAAGAGCTCATCAGCCGGATCGTCCGCGGGGCCGCCGAACAACTGAAGGCGACCTCCGCGCTCGTGCTCTAGTCTGCCGCCAGGAAAAACGGTTCGACGGCGTTGCGGAGTCCTACCACAGTGGCACGCCATGACGGACTTCGAGGTCGTGACCGCCGCGGACGTGCAGCTCATGCAGGGTCTGGCGCAGCGGGTCACCGCCGCGCGCCCGGACCTGGTGAACGCCGACGCTACGTTTGGCGAGCTGGCCTGGAACTGGGGCAAGGGGCACGCCACAGCCGGCGCGAGCTGGCCGCGCCGGCTGTGGTTCTCCGGCGGGGATCTGGTGGCGTGGGGCTGGGGGCATCTTCCGCGTCAGGTGACTCGCTGCGACGGGTCAGTGAAGGACGTCACCGGCGCCTACCTGGCCTATCAGGTCCATCCCGACCACGCCGACATGGTCGACGAGGTGATCGACTGGTTCGACGGCATAGCGGCGGAGTTCGAGCGCACGGCGCTGCCGAGTACCGCCGACGAGTTCGGCGTGCAGCGATGGACGGCGCACGGCTATGAGACCGACCAGTCCGTGCTCGGCGACACGGGCTCCTGGATCCAGCTCAACGAGCGGGACCTCACAGACGTGGAAGAGCCGGTACTGCCGGCCGGATTCCGGTTCCGCACCGCCGACGGGGCCGGGCCGGAGGCCGCGGTCCAGGCCCATCTGGACGCCTGGGCTCCTACGGCGTACACGGCCGAGAGCTACCAGGGCGTCCAGCAGACCGCCGCGTACCGCGGCGAACTGCACGTCCTGGTGGAGGCGCCGGAGGGAACGATGGCCTCCTCCACGATCATGTGGCTCGACGAAGCGAACAAGACCGCCGAGTTCGAGCCGGTCGGGACGCATCCGGACTACCGGCGTCGGGGGCTGGGACGGGCAATGCTGCTGCACGGAATGCGTCTGGTTCGGGCGGCCGGAGCCACGCACGTGACGGTCGCCTGCCTTGGTGCGGCCGGACATCCCTCGGCGCGCGGGCTGTACTACGGCGTCGGGTTCCGGGAGCTCACCCGGGATGCGCCGCTCATCAAAACC
>JBOHEL010000026.1:0-21079 GCA_050700995.1 Sciscionella sp.
CGATGGCGAAGCCGCCGCGCGGCTAGCGGCCACACCACCGTGAGCTAGCGGCGGGGGATGTTGCGGAGGTTGCTGCGTGCCAGCTCCACCATCTTGCCGACACCGCCGTCGAGAACGACCTTGCTGGTGGCAAGGGCGAAGCCTTTCAACTGCTCGGCGGTGATTTTCGGTGGGACCGACATCGCGTTGGGATCGGTCACCAGCTCGATGAGCGCTGGCCCCTCCATCGACAGGCCGTTGGCCAGCGCCTTGGGCACATCTGCCGGATCGGTCACTCGTGTCGCGGTGATACCCATCGCGTTGGCGATCGCCGTGAAGTTCACCGGATCATGATCGGTCTGGTAATCGGGTATGCCGTCCACCAGCATTTCCAGCTTGACCATGCCGAGCGACGCGTTGTTGAACAGCACGATCTTGACCGGCAGCCGGTGCAGCCGAACGGTGAGCAGTTCGCCGAGCAGCATCGACAATCCGCCGTCCCCCGACAGCGACACCACCTGCCGCCCCGCACTCGCAGCCTGGGCACCGATCGCCTGCGGCAACGCGTTCGCCATCGTGCCGTGCCGCCACGAGCCGATCACCCTGCGGCGGCCGTTCGGGGTCAGATACCTGGCCGCCCATACGTTGCACATCCCAGTATCGACGGTGAACACCGCATCGTCCGCGGCGAGATCGTCAAGCACCGAGGCGACGTACTCCGGATGGATGGGCGTGTGATGCTCGATGTTGTGGGTGTAGGCCGCGACGGCGCCCTCCAGCGCCTTCGCATGGCGTCGCAGCATCCGATCGAGGAAGCTGCGATCACGCTTCTGCCGCAGCAGCGGGAGCACCGCCCGCAGCGTCTCACCGACATCGCCCTGCACCACCACGTCAACCGGGATGCGGCGGCCGAACTTCGTGGGATCGTGGTCGACCTGCGCGACGTGCCCGGTCGGCAGGAACTCGTCATAGGGGAAATCGGTACCCAGCAGCACCACCAGATCAGCTTGCTGGCTTGCCTCGTAGCACGCGCCGTACCCGAGCAGGCCGCTCATTCCGACGTCGTAGGGGTTGTCGTACTGGATCCATTCCTTGCCCCCCAGCGCATGCCCGACCGGCGCCAGCGCCAGTTCCGCGAGTCGCATCACCTCGTCGTGCGAGCCCCGCACACCGTTGCCCGCGAAGAGCGTGACCGTCTCCGCGCGGTTGATCGCCTCGGCAAGCTCGGTTACCTGGCTGGGTGGTGGCACCACAGCGGGAGCGGTGTCGGCCAGCGGCCCATAGTCCTGCGCGCCTTCGGCGGTCTCGTGCGCGATATCACCGGGCAACACCAGCACCGACACCCCAGATCGGCCGACAGCGTGCTGCATCGCGATGTGCAGCAGCCGCCCGCCGTGTTGCGCGCTGGTGATCAGCTCGCAGTAATGGCTGCACTCGGCGAAGAGCTGCTCGGGATGCGTCTCCTGGAAAAACCCGGTACCGATCTGCCGGGACGGGATGTGCGCCGCGATCGCCAGCACCGGCGCACCGTTGCGCTGAGCGTCGTAGAGCCCCTGCACCAGATGGGTGTTGCCGGGCCCACAACTCGCCGCGCATACCGCGAGCTTCCCCGTCAGCAAGGCTTCCGCGCCCGCCGCGAACGCCGCGGCCTCCTCGTTGTGCACGTGCACCCACTCGATACCCGGCGTGCGCCGCACAGCGTCCACCACGGGGTTCAAGCTGTCCCCGACCAACCCGTAGATTCGCTGCACGCCACGATCCCGCAGTGTGGTCACAATCTGCTGGGCAAGTGTGCGAGCCATCCCGCTCTCCTTCGCGTCGTCACCACAACCGTGAGTACTTTCGTCGCCTATAACCGACGAAAGTACTCACGGTTCGTGGTGGGCGAGGATCCGCCGCATCGCGTCCATACCCCGCCAGAGTTCGTCGAAGCCGGTGCTCAGCGGGGCCAGCCCGATGCGGATGCCGTCGGGAGGGCGGAAGTCGATGATCACGCCTGCCGCTATCAGTTCGGCCGCAAGATCCTCAGCGTCGTGCCTGCTGATGGTGACGTGGGCGCCGCGGTGCGCGGGATCGCGCGGCGAGGCGAGCGTGACACCGTGTGGCGCAAGCCAGGAATCGGTCAGCGCCACGGCCATCTCGGCGAGCGCCATCGCTTTTGCCCTGATCCGGTCGATACCGGCCTCGGCCACCAGCGCGACGCCCTCCGCGACACCCGCGAGCGCGAGCACAGGCGGCGTCCCCGAAAGCAGCGCACGCATGCCTGCCGCAGGCCGGTAGCCCTGCGCCATCGCGAACGGGTCCACCCGCCCGATCCAGCCCCAGATAGGTTGGCGCAGGTCAGCCTGATGCCGCGCGGCGACATAGGCGAATGCCGGCGACCCCGGCCCGCCGCAGAGGAACTTGTAGGTGCAGCCGACGGCGAAGTCCACGCCGAGCGCGTCGAGTTCGACCGGAACCGAACCAACGCTGTGACAGAGGTCCCAGACCGTCAGCGCGCCCGCATCATGTACCAACCTGGTGAGGGCACCCATATCGGCAAGGTACGCGGACCGGTAGGCGACATGGCTCAACGTCACGACGGCGGTGTCAGTGCCGAGCACGTCCGCGAGTTGCCGCGCGGTCACGCCTGCCGCCTGGTCTGTCCACAGCCAGCGAATCCGGCACCCCAGCTCATCCGCGACGCCTTCAACCACGTATCGATCGGTGGGGAAGTTGTGGACATCGGTCACGATCTCGCGCCTGCCAGGCCGCGCGGCCACGGCGGCGCGCAACACCTTGTACAGCAAGACCGTCGTGGAGTCACCGAGGATGACCTGGCCCGGCGCGGCGCCGAGCGCGACGGATCCCAGCTCGTCACCGATCTGTTCCGGCAGCTCGAACCAGCCTTCCGACCAGCTCCTGATCAATCTGGTCCCCCACTGCCGCCGCACCAGATCGCTGAGCCGATCCAGCGTTGAAACCGGTGGCCGCCCCAGCGAGTTGCCGTCGAGGTAGGCGAGCACGCTGCCGTCCTCCGGCGCCAGGAACGTCGCTCGGAACGCACCGAGCTCATCATCGGCGTCCATTGCGACGGCGTCGGCGCGGGTGGGCGGGTTCACGGCAGGCCGATCTCGGTGCGCACTTCGAGCAGCTCCGGGAAGAAGGTCAGTTCCAGTGCGGCGCGTAGGAAACCGACACCGCTGGAACCACCGGTCCCCCGCTTGAAGCCGATGATCCGTTCCACGGTCTTCATATGCCGGAAGCGCCAGAGCTGGAAACTCTCCTCGACGTCGACGAGTTCCTCGCAGGCCTCGTACTCCGGCCAGAAGGCCTGCGGATCCTCATAGATCCGCCGCAAGACCGGAACCAGCGCGGAGCTGCGCTGATAGGGCAGCGAGAAGTCGCGGTCGATCAGCTCAGCTGGTACGTCGTGGCCGTGCCTGGCGAGGTAGCGCAGGAACTCGTCGTAGAGGCTCGGCGCCCCCAGCGCGGTAGCCAGCCGTTGCCTGGCACGCGGATCGTAGGAGAACACCGCCAGCATCTCGGCGTTCTTGTTGCCAAGCATGAACTCCACGAGCCGGTACTGCACCGACTGGAATCCGGAGGAATGTCCGAGGAAGCCCCGAAACTGCGCGTATTCGATCGGCGTCAGCGTCTCGAGCACCGCCCACTGCTCGAACAGTTGGCGCTGGATGTGCTTGACCCTCGCCAACCGTTTCAGCGCTGGCGAAAGGTCATCGGCCGCGATATGCCGTAACGCCGATCCCAGCTCGTGGATGAGCAGCTTCAGCCACAGCTCGCTTGTCTGGTGCTGGATGATGAACAGCATCTCGTCGTGGTGCTCCGGCGTACTGACCGGCCGTTGCGCACCGAGTAACTCATCCAGTCGCAGGTAGCGGTCGTAGGTGAGCTCACCGGCAAGATCGCGGTGCACTCCGTCCTCGATGCTGCGCTGGTTCGCCGCGCCGTTCATACCCCGACTCCTGCCATGCCCGTGAGTATCGCCTGTCGGCGGGCTACTCGACAGCGGCGACATGCCCGCCTTGGTAACGGCGCGATCAAGCCTGCCACCGACACTCGGCCGGAATGCCCTCGACAGCTTATGATGATGTTGAAGGTTCTCCTGGTGCTGGGAGGCGGCTGTGATCGGGCTCGGTATCGACCTCGGAACCGCGAATACCGTCGTGTGTCGCCCCGGCCGTAGCGTCGTGCTTGACGAGCCGTCCGTCATGTTGCTGCGCACCGGGAACACGCGGCGGCCACGCGTCGCGGCCGTCGGTACGGACGCACGATCGCTGGTTGGCCGAACACCCGCGACGCTCACCGCGACCCGCCCGTTGCAGGACGGCGTGATCACCGATCTGGAGACCGCTCGCGCGTTCATCGTGGCGCTACTGCGGCAGATCACGCATCATAGGTGGCAGCGGTTGCGACTCAAGGCCGTCATCGGGGTGCCGCTCGGCGCCACCGCGCTGGAGCGTCGCGCGCTGTCGGAAGCCGCGGAGGAATCCGGGATCTCGCGGGCGAAGCTGCTCGCCGAACCGATAGCGGGGGCCGTCGGCTGCGGGATCGACCCGATGGAACGCCGCGTGCACATGGTGGTCGACATCGGCGGCGGCACGGCGGAGGTGACGGCGTTCTGCTTCGGCAGCGTGCTCGCGCATCGCAGTTGCCGGGTCGCAGGCGACGAGATGACCCTGGCCGTCTATCACCACCTGCGTGAAGAGCACCAGTTGCTGGTAGGGGAACTTGTCGCCGAGGACATCAAGATCCGCGCGGCCACCGAGGCGGAGCCGTCGTTCGTCATCGAGGGCAGGGATGCCGCGTCAGGTAGGCCACGGCTGGTTACCGTTACCGTGGCCGAGGTCGCAGGCGCCATGCGCCCGGTGATCGAGAGCATCCTGCGGACACTGGCGGCCTGCTTGGACGATCTGCCGCCGCAGAGCGTTGGCGACGTGATGGCCGAGGGCATCCTGGTTTTCGGGGGCGGCTCGCTCACGCGCGGCTTCGATGCGCTGATCGAGGAGGCCTTCGGCTTCTCGGTGAAGCGGGCGGGGCAGCCGTTGACGTGCGTGGCCGAGGGTGCCGCGCGGTGCCTTGGCAACCGTGCCCTGCTTGACGCCTACACCACCGATTAGATCACCTCTGCGCGACGTGCCGGTACCCTCAGCGTCGGCGTTTCGGCGACAACACGCCGACACGATCTAGGGCGCGGTGGCGGTGATCTGGTGCAGGCTCAGGACACCGTTGGGGCTTCCGGTCTGCGCCCATGCGCCGGACGACGCGGTCCAGGTGCGGCCGTCGAAGGTAACGCTGTCGACGCCGAGCCGGAGCGCGTGGGCCACCAGCCAGCTCGCTAGCGCCCAGCCGCGAGCGGTGCCGTGCGCACCGCTGAGCTTCGCCGTACCCAGTTCCTTGAGCGCCACGTCGACGATGCTGGCGCCCTTCGGCGTGATCGCCAGGTCGTGGCAGGTCAGCGCACTCGCCTTCTCTCCGGTGAGCGCGGCGGCGGCGGCACGGGCCTCTGGTTCCCAGGTGGCGTAGGCGTCGGGCGCCGCGGAGTGCTGGACGCGCTGCGCGGCTTGGGTCACGCTGAGCTGGGTCCAGTCCGGCTGTTTGCGCAATCGCTGGTAGAAGGCGGTTGCCGCGTGCACCGGATCCGTGATCTGCGCGTATGTCCCCCAGCCCTGGCTGGGTCGCTGCTGGAACAGGCCGGCCGAGTCCCGGTCGCCACCTGGCAGATTGCTCAGCCCGGACTCCTGCAGTGCGGTGGCCAGTGCGATAGTGACGGCGTGATCGGGCATGCCCAGCTGGATGCCGACGGCGGCGATGGTCGCGGCGTTGCCAGCCTGCTCGGGGGTGAGCTGAAAGTTCGCGGCGTTGCCCGCGGTCACGTTCGCGGTCGGGCTGACAATGCAGCCCGGCGTGTGAGCACCGCGGTTGCCAAGGAGCAGCCAGGCTCCCACAGCTCCCGCCGCAACCACCCCGACCACCACGACGACGATCAGTGCCCGCCCAGCACCCGACACCGACAGTCCCCTCTCTTAGCGATTACGCGGTAAGCCTAGTGCCGCATGATGGGTCGACGGCGGCTACGGCGCCTGCGTGGCGATCTGCTGCTGGTGTGCGAAAAAGTAGCGCAACGCTTCGTGCACCACGGGACCAGCACTGGTAGCACCTTCGCCTGGCCCCTGAACCATAGACGTCACAACCACCGCCGGGTTGCCTCCGGCAGGAGCCGCCGCCGTCATCCAGTCGTCGAGACCGCCGTTCGGGCTCGCGGAATCCTGGGCGGTCCCGGTCTTCGCCCCGACCGGCACCGCGAGATCGCGCAGCATCGTCGCGGTCCCCGAGGTGACGGCCTGGCGCATGCCGACGCGAACCGGCCCGAGCCTGGACGCGAAGGGCAGCGGTGACGGGGCGGGCCGCGGCAATGCGGTGTACCCGCCGCCCGCACTGCCGGTAGTCATCCCTAGCCTCGGGACGACGAGCGCGCCAGTCGTGACGGCAGCCGTCCACCGCGCGTCCTGCAGCGGCGTCACATCGAGGTAGCCCTGCCCGATCCCCATGATCACGGTCGATCCGGCATACCACGTCGCCCCGATGTCCTTCACCGACTGCGGGGTGCCCAGGTATCCACTGCTCTCGTTCGGCAGATCGATTCCGGTTGGTTTGCCCACACCGAACCGGGCCGCGGTGCTGGTGAGCGCATCGGGGCCGAGCCGCCACGCGAGCTTGTAGAAGTAGACGTCGTTGGACCACGCGATGGCCTGCACGAGATTCTGCGGCCAGAGGGTCCGCCAGTTGTGGAAAGTGTGCCCACCCAACGTGAACGAGCCACCGGTGGGGATCACCTTGTCAGGGGGAATCACCGGATGTGCCAGATCGGCGCTCGCGACTACCAGCTTGAACGTCGACCCAGGCGGTGCGACCACCTGGGTGGCGTGCTGCAGCATGGGACTGCCTGCGCGTTTCGCCGCCTGCCGCAGCCCGGTGGAGTTGACTGGGGGGCCGTAGACATTGTTATCGAAGGACGGCAGGCTCGCCATCGCGAGGATCTGGCCGCTGTGCGGATCCATCGCCACCGCCGCGCCGACCCCGCCCGCGGGCTCGTGAGCCAGCGCCTTCGCGAGCGCCGCGCCCATGTCGCGTTGCAGCCCGAGATCGAGCGAGAGCCGGAGGTTGGCACCCGCCGAGGGTGCCTGCCTGCTCGCCATCGCCACCGGCACCCCGACCGGGTCGACATAGACACATTGCTGCCCGTCCACGCCACGCAGTATCGCGTCGTACTGCTGCTCCAGTCCGGACCTGCCGACAATGTCGTCCGGCGCAAGGTCGGGCCAGCGCTTCACATCCCGCGGGGTCGCGACGCCAGCGAACCCGAGCATCGGAGCCAGTAGCGCGCCGGTGGGATACCGCCTTCTCGGGTCGGGCACGAGTAACACGCCGGTGATCCTGGCGGCGTCGATCTTGGCTGCCGTCGCTCCTGGCACGGTGGCGACGGGCATGGACAGTTCGGTGGCCTTCGCGGCGTCGAGCTTGCGGCGCAGTTGATCCGCCGGTTGCCCGGTGAGCGCCGCCAGTTCGCCGAGCGCCGCGCGGTCACCACGCACCAGCGCCGGGATCGCGAGGACCCGCTTGGCGTCAACGCCGGTCGCCAGCGGAGCGCCGTGGCGGTCGGTGATGTCGCCTCGCGCGGCGGGCAGCGTGACGCAGCGGGTCATCTCCACCTGCCCAGCGGTGCGCAGCGATGCTCCCTGCTGGTCTTGCAGCCGCCAGCCGTAGAGCAGGAACACCACCAGCACCCCGGTCACGCCCACCGCCGCGAAACGCACCAGCCTCGGCCTCGCGTTGCGCCAGCGTGGACCTGCCCACAGCCTCCTGCGAGCACCGTCCCTGCGCGAGCCGAGCACGATCCCGATCGCGGCGAGATGTACCACAACCGCGGTACCGCCGTAGCTCAGCACCGGGAACGGCACCCCCGCCAGCGGCAGGAGCCCAAGGTTGCCGCCGACCGAGACCACGGTCTCGACACCGAGCAGCACCGCAAGGCCGCCACCGACGAGTGCACCGTGCCTGGTGCGTGGCACCCGACTGGCCAGCGCCACCCGCCACACCAATACCAGCGCGGCGACCACCGCGCCGACCCCGGCGATCACGCCCCATTCCTCGACAAGGCTGACCAGTGCGAGGTCCGTCTGCCGATCCGGTAGGTATTGGGCGTAGAGCCCGTGCAGCGGGTCTCCCGCGCGGCCGAGCAGCCCGCCGGAGGCCAGCGCTATGTGCGACTGCAGCACTGCCCATCCAGCACCGGCGGAGTCCGGCGCACCGGAGAGGAAGCTGTGCAGCCGTTGCAGCTGGTACGGCCGCAGCAACCCGATGGCCAGCGGCGCGATCACCGCGGCGCCACCGAACAGGGGCAACAGGAACCGCAACGGTATCCGGCCCAATATCAGCATGGCCACAGTGAGCGCGACCAGCAGCGTGGTGGTCGACAGGTCCGGTTCCAGCACCGTGAGCGCGATGGGGACCAGCGCAAGCAGTACGGCGAAGGTGAACCGCTGCCAGTCCGGCCGCTTCGAGCCGAGCACCGTGGCCATCACCAGCAGCAGCCCCAGCTTCGCGAGCTCAGAGGGCTGGAAGGTGATCGAGCCGAAGCCCAACCAGCGTGTCGCGCCGTACGCCCGGATTCCCACCAGCAACACGGCACCGAGGAACAGCACCGAGACGCCGTAGCAGGCCCAGCCGAGCACCATAAGCAGCCGCACCCGCAACCGCCACAACAATCCCAGCAGCACGAGGCCGCCGACCGCGGTGGCGAGTTGGTGCACGGCGACCGATCGCCCGCCGACGACGTACAGGTTCATCACCGACAACCCGACGAGTGCGATCACAGCCAGCACGGCAAGTATGTCGAAGGCGCCGCCGCCACGGTGCTTCCGCCGCCACGAGCGGATGCGGCCGCCCCGCCGACGCGGGTAGCTCGGCCCACCACCCTCGATGGTCAGCACCGTCGCACCCGCGCGGATCGCATCAGCATGTGCCGCCGCCCGCGGGTACCCGCAGTGCCGGGCTGGCAGCGCGGGAGACCGGGTCGGTGACCGACACCACCGCCATCACCGCGAGCGCCCGCCCGCGCGGCAGTTGCGGTGTGCTCACCGCGTACACGTGATCGGCGTGCGGCCGCGCTGTCGCCGTGCCGCCTCCCCGGTTGAGGGAGGCACCGGTACAGCGGTTGACGATCTGGAATCGCCACCGCACCGCCATCGGTGCGGATCGCGGGTCGAGCCGTACCAGGATTCTGACGGGGCACGCACTCCCCGCCGTGCATGCCGACATGGCTCGCAGGTCGACGCCGGCGACCGCGCCGTCCGCGGCAGGGGCAGGCAACCCGGCGGGAGGCGGCACGGCACGGGCCGGTGCGGTGGCGGTCGTGGCGGTCGCGCTGTCAGCTCCGCTGCGCAACAACGCCACGTCGTGGTTGAGCTTGTCATGCAGGAACGTGACTTCCAGCAGTATCGCCACGGCAAGCGCCGCCAGTGCCGCGAGCCACATCAGCGCCGGCTTCGCCACTGCCCGCAACGCCGGGCGCAGCCTCGGCTCGCGGACCTCTTCACGCGGGGCGCGCTCAGGTTCGGAGCTGCGGGGCGCGGGCACAGCCGGTGGCCCGGCGCCGGTCGCCGCCACTACCACCGCGGCCAGTTCCCCTTGCGCCGTGGCGGGCACCTCCGGCTCCCACAGCGCGGCCGCGACCGCCTCGACGTCAGCGCCGGGCGCGCAGGCACGTTCCGCCGAGCTGTCGAGAGCGCCGAGCAGTGCGAGTATGCGGGCGTCGCGGCGCACGGCGGATCGCCGGGCTGCGCGCGCCAGCTCGCCGAGCACGCTTGCCAGCGCGACCACATCGGCGTGGCGCCCTCCGGCAGACGGCAGTGCTACCGGCAGCGCGCCTGGTGCCCAGCCCGCCAGCCGGATCCGCCCGTCCTGCCCTAGCCGCAGGTCGCCGGTGTGAAGGCGGCCGTGGCTGTATCCCGCGCCGTGCAGGCAGCGCAACGCCGACAGCGCACCGCGCCCGAGCCATACCGCCTGCGCGGCCGTCGGCGCCGCCAGCCGTAGCAGCCGCCGCAGCGAGATGCCGCCGTCCCGCTCGGATATCAGCCACGCGTCGCCCTCACGGCAGATCGCGCCGAGCACCGGCACCAGCGAAGGTTCCCGAAGTGACACTAGGTGTTTGGCGTCCTGGACGATCCGGTCGCAGCGCGTGCTCTGCGGCGGCACGATTCTGGTGACCACCACGGCCGGGCCGTCTCCGGCGCTGGCAAGCCAGTTCAGCTCGCCGATCCTGGTATGCAGCCGCAAGCCGTCGAGGCTCGTACCCGCCCGATGTGATCCTGCCCCGGGCTCTGAAGGCCACGCGATCTCCAGCTGCGCCATCACTGCCACCTCAGCCGAACGTTCACCACCGTGCATGTCCGACGACCAACTGTGATCAGTCTCCCGCACCTTGCGTCCCGGCGAAAGCTCAGCGGGCAGCAAGATCCCGAATCGTGACAACCGATGCGCTCGAGGCCGGTAACGCATCCTCCGATGCCTTCGACTCCACACGACGATCGCGGCAGGCTGCCGTAGTTTGTGGTGTCCGATCGGGTTTCCAACACGAAGGAATTGTTCATGCAGCCACTGGCAGGGATCACCGTCGTCGCAGTGGAACAGGCGGTCGCAGCGCCGTTCGCCACCCGCCAACTCGCCGACCTCGGGGCACGCGTGATCAAGGTTGAGCGGCCGGGTACCGGCGACTTCGCGCGGCACTACGACTCCGCTGTCGGCGGCAAGCTCGGCAGCCATTTCCTGTGGCTGAACAGGTCGAAGGAATCGCTCACTCTCGACCTGAAATCCGGCGCCGCGGTACTACACAAGCTGCTAGCAGGTGCCGATGTGCTGCTGGCGAACCTCGCGCCCGGCGCGCTGGAACGACTTGGTTTCGGTACCGAGTCGCTGCTGGCGCGCTACCAACGGCTGATCGTGGTCACCATCTCCGGCTACGGCAGTTCCGGCCCCTACCAGGACAAACGCGCCTACGACCTGCTCGTGCAGTGCGAAACCGCGATCCCTTCGGTGACCGGGACGCCGAATTCTCCCGTCAAGGCAGGGATACCGATCGCCGATATCGGAGCTGGGATGTACGCGTTCACCGGCGTGCTCACCGCACTGCGGCAGCGGGACCTCACCGGCCACGGGCTCTCGGTCGAGGTATCCATGTTCGACGCGCTCGCCGAATGGATGGGGTACCCGATGTACCACGCCAAGCACACCGGCAACGAGTTCCCCCGGCTCGGGCTCGGCCACCCTAGCGTCGTGCCCTACGACGCGTTCCCCACCAAGGACTCCGAAGAGGTCATGATCGGGGTTCAGAACGACCAGCAGTGGGCGAGGCTGGCAGGTGACATCATGCAGCGCCCCCAGCTGATTAACGATCCGGACTACGCCACCAACATCGCCCGCACTCGTAACCGGGCGGCGGTGGATACCGCGCTACGCACTGCTACCGGCGCCATGGTGGCGGAGGTGCTGGTCGAGCGGCTGGAGCGTGCCGGGATCCCGAACGCGAGACTCAATACCGTGCCGCAACTCGTCGACCACCCACAGCTGCGCGAGCGGGCGAGATGGCGCAGCGTGGATACCCCCGCAGGCCTGGTGGATACCCTCCTGCCACCGATGATCATGCAAGGGGTGGAGCCGAGGATGGACAGCGTTCCCGAACTGGGCAGCGACACCGACATGATTCTGACCGAACTGGGCTACGGCTCCGAAGACATCGCCTCGTTACGGGCCGAGGGCACCGTCTGATGGGCTGCCATGGTCACTATCGACGGTGATCACGTGATCGGAGTCGGGCGGTTCGAGAACCGATTCAGCGGTCATGGCTGTGCTGGTGCGGTGCTTGGAGACGGTTGTCGGAGGCCGAAGCCTGTTCTACTGGTTCACGGTCACCTCTTGGCGCAGGACGCTCGCGGCGGGGCAGCAGCAGCGGGCTGGCGAAGATGAGCAGGCCCGCGACCGTGAGAGCCGTGCGTGGGCTGGTGGCGTCGGCGAGTAGTCCCCCGAGGGCGGTGAAGATGGCGATGGCGGCGCTGGTGCTGATCGACCAGGCGGACAGGGTGCGGGCGATGCGGTCTTTGGGGGTGTGTTCGAGCCGGTAGGTCGCGAGCACCGGACTGTAGAGGCTCATGCTGACGATGATCGCCAGCTCCACAGCCATCACGGTCACGAGGCCGACCACACCGGGGCGGATGAAGGCCAGGCCGATCAGCCACACCGCGCGCACCGTGCCGACGGTCCGGAAAACCCGGTGCTGGCCGTAGCGGGCCACGACCCAGCGGGCCAACCGGGAGCCGATGAGTCCGCCGACGCAAGGTGCCGCGAAAGCGAGACCGTACTGCCAGGGCGGGAACCCCAACTGGCGGAGCAAGAGCACGGCCAACAACGGCTCGGTGGCCATGATCAGCCCACCGACGAGCAGGCTGTTGAGGTACAGCGCCCGCAGGCCGGAATGTGCCAGGATGTGCCGCCACCCGTCGAGCAGCTCGCTGGCCAGGACGCGGCTTTGGTCGGCTCGCTGTGTGTGTTCTTCTCGGCCGCGAATGGCGATGATCCCCAGCGCGGAGAACAGGTAGCTCAGCGCGTCGGCCAGCACAGTGGTGACCGGCCCGAACAGGCCGATCGCCGCGCCGCCAAGTGGCGGCCCGACCGCGAGGGAACCCCAGTTCGTTGACTCGAACCGCGCGTTCGCCACCAGCAGGCCATCTGGCCCCACCAGGGTCTTGAGGTAGGCGCCGCTGGCCGCAGTGAAGGCTATCTTGGTCGCAGCCACCACAGCCGAGACAACGAGCAGCTGGAGGAAGCTCAGCCAGCCGAAGGCGTAGGCGACCGGGATCGTCGTCATGACCGCGAAGCGGGACAGGTCCATCGCGATCATCACCGGCCGCTTGCGACGAAACTCCACCCACGGCGCGAGCGGCACCGCGATCAGCGCGCCAGCCGCGGGCCCCACCGCCGACAGCGCGGAGACCTGAACGGGGCTGGCATGCAGCACCAGCACGGCGATCAGCGGGAACGCCCCAAGCGCCAGCCCAGAGCCGTAGGCACTGACCGCGTAGGCCGCCAGCAGCCAGCCGAACTGCCGCCCCAGAGATCGTCTCGCCACCGAGCTCCACCCTCGCTTCCACACAACTTGCCATTGATCGCTCAGATCAAAGCAAGCCGGAGAAGGCGGATCAAACAACTGAGCTGGCGGCGAGCCACAACTTGGTGTTGTGCGAGTAGCGTTCCGCGCGTGGATCTTGATGCCGTGCGCACCTTCGTCGCAGCTGCCGACACTGGCCAGTTCCAGGAAGCCGCCGCGGCGTTGTCGATCTCCCAGCAGGCCGTCTCCAAGCGCATCGCCGCGCTAGAAAGAGACCTGAATGTGCACCTGTTCACCCGTACGGCCCGCGGCGTCCAGCTCACGATCGACGGCCAGGCATTCTTGCCGCGCGCCCGTGAGCTTCTCTGGGCAGAAGAGCGCGCCGACGCGTCCGTGCGTCCCGGGCGGCGCGCTCTGCGCGTCGATGTCGTCAACCGGCGGGTCGCTCCAGCGATCCTTCTCCAGGACTTCTACCGCCTGCATCCCGAGATCGACCTGGATGTCGTGACCCTCGACGCCGACACCGATGTCGAGGGTGCGATCGCCGCTGTGGAGGCTGGGACGATCGACGCCACCTTCCGCGGCGTTCCCCCGCAGGAGCATCTACCCGAGGCGATCAACACTGCCCGAGTGATCGACGAGCCGCACCAGCTACTCGTCGGACCACGCCACCCACTCGCTCATGCCCGCGCCGTCACGCCCGCGCACCTTGCCGGACACCGAATCTGGATGCCCGGCCTGGATCGGGGGACCGAAGTGATCGCGTACTACAAGGAGCTCGCCGCCGCGTTTGGGATCACGATCGACGTGATCGGACCCGTCTTCGGCAACGAGGCCCTACTGGCTGAGATCGCCGACTCCCGCGATCTGGCGACCCTGATAGGCGAAGGCTCGCGATATCTGTGGCCCGACAGCTATGACCTGCGGCGTATCCCGGTGCAAGACCCGGCACCGGTCTACCCGATGTCACTGATCTGGCGCGAGGACAACCCGCATCCCGCGCTCACCGCACTCCGCGACTACCTCGACGCCATACGGACCGACCCACCTGACACTGAGGTCTGGCACCCGACATGGGCCGAGCGATCAGGCCCTCGGCCATGAGCCGGAATGACGCGGTTGAGTACATCGGCTTGCCAAGCGATGCCGAGATACTCAACGCCATACGGCCCGTGCCCAGCTAACACCCTGCGTACCCGCTGCCGATAACCAGTGCCGCCAGGAGCCCTACCGAGGTCAGCGCCGACCGCGGTCGACGCTCGTCGCTGGCACATCGCGCACATCGGCCATGTCTCCCAGGAATAGCCGCGCGGCCACCTCGTAAACGCCTGCGATCCGCACAGCGTGGGCGCGTGCTCATTCAGGCCACCGCAGCATGCTCTCGGCTGGCCTGCCACCACATGCCGCTGGCGGTCCACGCAGCCACCCAGCCAATCCGGCTGGGACACGGCGGCGCCGGGGTTCGGGGTCACCCGGCGCCGCCGTGAGCTTCGGGGTGGCGCTCAAGGCTGGTGTCGAAGGGTGCGCGGCCCACGCGCTCCCGCGCGGCGGCATTGACCCGGGATCGCAACAGCGGGCAGAACCAGTCGCCTTCGATCAGCTCGACGCCTCCAGCTCGCGGCGACGGCGTGGTCGCAGGGTTCACATCCATATGCGCAGACTAGAAGGTACATTGCACCTACGCAAGTGGTGACACATACCGGTGTTCGTTGTGTGAAGGTTTGATGCCATACTGCCATCCATGCCAGCAGCACCGAAGACAGTCAGCAGAGTCCAACTTGGCCGTCGCATCCGGCAGCTCCGCGAGCAGACCGGCACCGAGCGCCAGGAGATCACCGAACGCCTCGGATGGGAGAGCAGCAAACTCAGCCGGGCCGAGCAGGGAAGCTCCACGCTCGCGCCCGCCGAGGTCGACGTGCTGGTCACCATGTTCGGCCTGGACGGCGATGATGCCGCGAACCTGCGGCGGATGGGCCAGGAAGCACGGAAACGCAACAGTTACGGCAAGACGCCGGACTGGGCGCGCACGTTCGTGGACTGGGAGCAGGCCGCGGGTGAGATCCTCACCTATGAGAGCGAGCTGATACCGGGCCTGTTGCAGACCGAGGGCTACGCCCGCGCGGTCGTGTCGTCCTCGGTGGTCGCTGCCGAGGAGGACACGGAGCGGATGGTGGCCGATCGCGTCAAGCGGCAGGCCAGGCTGAGCGCTTCGAACCCGCCACAGCTCTCGGTGGTGCTGAGCGAGGCCGTATTGCGCAGGGCAGTGGGCGGCCGCGCGGTGATGCGGGAGCAGCTCAGCCGGTTACGCGAGATCGGCGCGCTGCCGACCGTGACACTCCAGGTGCTCCCGTTCAGCAGCGGTGCGCATCCCGGCCTTGGCAGCTCGTTCGTTGTGCTCCACCTGGAGGACGAGCAGATGTCCACGGTCTACCTGGAAGATCTCACCAGCGCCGACTATCTGGACGGATCGAAACACGTGCGCACGTATAGACTGGCTTTCCAACGGCTGCAGGTGGGCGCTCTTGGCGAACCAGAAACGGCGGCGCTCATGGACAGCGCGGTCCGCGACTTGGAATAGACAGAGGTAACCGGCTATGACCGACACCGATACCGCCATCCGCTGGCGCAAGAGCAGCTACTCCAACGGCAGCGGAGGCAATTGTGTCGAGCTGGCGCATACGCTCGGCGCGGTACGCGACAGCAAGAACGGCGACGTGCTCAACGTCCGCCCCCAGGCCGTCGCGCGGCTGCTGGCCAGTGTGAAACACAGCAGCTGAGCAACACAGCACAAGGCCGCGATACCCACGGGTGTCGCGGCCTTGCTGTGCTCGCGGTGATTGTCCTGCTTGGTCCAACTGGGTGTTACCGGAGGGTTACTCCGGTCGAAGTGTTACGCATCACACGTTTGGGGCGATAAGTGCGGTGGCATCGCTACAGAATGTGCTCGACGTTCGGCGCGCTTGTGCCGGGTACGGCTGCGGCGGATGCGGACAGTCCTTCGTTGAGAGGCTAGAAAATGGAAGTCCGATCACGGTTTCGTTCTGCCGTCGTCGTAGGTGCCGTCATGCCAATGGTGGCGCTCGGCGTCGGCGCTACAGCGGCAAACGCGGCATCGGCGACCACGCCGAACGCGTCAGCCCACAACCGGGTGGTTCTCAAACACAGCAGCCCCACCTGGGCCAAACCCGACAACGTTGCGGTGACCCCGTACACGTCAGCACAGAAGCCCATCGACGCGAGGGTCTATCTGGCCCCCCGGCACAAGCGCCAACTCGACCAGCTGGCGGCGGCGGTGTCAGACCCGTCCAGCCCGCGCTACCGGCACTACATCACTCCGACCGTATACCGGGCACGGTTCGGGCCGAACAAGCACCAGGTCGCCGCTGTCGAACAGTGGCTTAACGGAGCTGGACTGCAGATCACCGGCGTCGGGGCAGGTGAAAGGTACGTCGTCGTGCACGGCAGCCCACAGCAGGCGGAGCACGCTTTCGCCACCCAGCTGAAGTCCTACCGCCACAACGGTCGCACGGACAGGGCGCCCGCTCTCGATTTGAGCGTCCCACGCGACCTTGGAGCCGCCGTGCTCGGCGTGACCGGGCTCAACGAGGCGCCACACCTGGTGCGCCCGGCGCGAGCAAGCGGCGATGTCCCGCCCGCCAGGAACCACTCCGCATCGGCGCTGGCCGAGGCACCACCCTCACCTGGCTTCCGGAATGCCCGGCCGTGCTCGAAGTACTACGGCCAGCTCGTGGCCAAGTTCCAGGGCGACTACCAGACGCCGCTGCCGAAGTTCGACGGCCACTACCGCAAGTACGCCGTCTGCGGGTACACCCCAGCGCAACTGCGTGGCGCCTACGGCGTGACCGGCAGCAAGCTGAGCGGTTCCGGTGTCACGGTGGCGATCACGGACGCCTACGCGTCGCCGACGATGCGCAACGACGCCAACACCTACGCCACACGCCACGGGGATCCGGCATTCCGCCACGGTCAGTACAGCGAGTCCCGTCCAACCAAGCCATTCCGCAATCAGCAGCAGTGCGGGCCGTCCGGCTGGTACGGCGAGGAGACGCTGGACGTGGAGGCCGTACACGGCATGGCAACGAACGCCAACGTCATCTACTACGCCTCGCGCAGCTGCGTCGACGCGGACTTCATCGACACGCTGGCACGCGTCGTCGACGACAACCAGGCCTCGATCGTGAGCAACTCCTGGGCTGACGTGGAACAGAACGAGACCGTCGGCAGCATCCGCGCCTACGAGGCCGTGTTCGAGCAGGGAGCGGTGCAGGGCATCGGGTTCTTCTTCTCCTCCGGCGACAGCGGTGACGAGCTACAGGCCACCGGACAGGTGCAGGTCGACTATCCCGCCTCCGATCCGTACGCCACCGCGGTCGGTGGCACGTCGCTGGCCGTCGGCGCCTCGAACAACTACCTGTTCGAGTCCGGCTGGGGCACTGACCTCTACACCCTGAGCTCGTCGGGGACGAAGTGGGATCCTCGCGATCCGCTGTTCGACTATGGCGCGGGCGGCGGGTTCAGCACGCTGTTCCCCCGTCCGGCCTACCAGCGGGGCGTGGTGCCAGCAAGTAGCCCGGCGGGCCGTGCGGTGCCGGATATCGCCATGGACGCCGATCCCACGACGGGAATGCTCGTTGGCCAGACGCAGACGTTCCCCAGTGGCGTCCAGTACGGCGAGTACCGCATCGGCGGCACCAGCCTGGCGTCCCCACTGATGGCGGGCATGCAGGCGCTCGCGAGCCAGCAGGCTGGCGGCAGGCTTGGTTTCGCCAACCCCGCTATCTACCGGCTGGCGGCAGGTAACTCTGCTGCGTTCCACGATGTCACCGGCAAGAACGACGGCCGCGCGAACGTGCGTCCAGACTTCGTCAACGGCGTCGACGGCAGTGCAGGTACGCACTACAGCATCCGCACCTTCGGCGACGATTCCAGCCTTTCGACCAAGAAGGGCTGGGACGACGTCACCGGCGTCGGCACGCCCGACAAGGCCTACTTCACGGCCGCATCGGCGCACTGAAATACCCATCACCGTAAGGGGGCCGCGCCATTGGGTGCGGCCCCCTTCTCGGCACCACTCACAGATCACGCCATACGGTCATGTCTGATCCGGCTCAACGCCGCCCGCGCGCCACCCCCCTGCCGATGATGAGCTGCTGGATCTGGCTGGTGCCCTCGTAGATGCGGAACAACCGCGCGTCCCGATACAGCCGTTCTACTGCTACGCCGCGCATGTACCCCATACCGCCGTGGATCTGCACGGCGCGATCGGCCACCCTGCCGACCGCCTCGCTCGCGTAGTACTTGGCCATCGCGGGGGCCAGCTTGGTGTCAGTACCCGCGTCGTACTCGTCGGCGGCGCGGCGAACCATCGACTCCGCCGCGTACAGCTCGGTGGCGGAATCCGCCAACATCGCTTGGATCAGCTGATGCTCGGCGATCACTTTCCCGCCCTGGCTGCGTCCCGTGGCGAACTCGACCGACTCGTCGAGCAGCCGCCGCATCATCCCGGTGCACACCGCCGCGACATGAAGCCGTCCTCGGGCCAGCGAGCTCATCGCGATGCGGTAACCCTCATCGCCACCGATGACCGCATCAGGACCGACCCGCACCGCGTCGAGGTACACCTCGGAGGTGAGGCTGCCACCCTGCCCCATCTTCCTGTCCTTCTGCCCAACCGTCAGCCCGGCGGTCTTGGCGGGCACCGCGAACACCGAGATTCCCCGGTTACCCGTGCTCCCCTCGCCCACTCGCGCGAAGATCATGAACAGGTCTGCGGCCGGGGCGTTGGTGATGAAGCGCTTGGTTCCCGTGATCAGGTAGTCCTGCCCGTCGCATTGCGCGCACGTGGTCATCGCCGAAGGGTCCGAGCCTGCGTCCGGCTCGGTGAGGCCGAACGACGCGATCAGCTTCCCGGAGGCGATGCCCGGCAGGTACCTGGTTTTCTGCTCCTCGGTGCCTGCCATCACCAGGATCTGGCCTGCCAGCCCGTTGTTGGTGCCGAACATCGAGCGGAACGCCACCGCGCCGTATGCGAGCTCGAAGACCAGCTCCACCTCCTCGCTCATGGACAACCCGAGACCGCCGTACTCCTCCGGCAGCGCGAACCCGAATAACCCCATCCGCGCGGCCTGCTCGCGCAGCGCCTGCGGCATCTCGTCGCTCTCGTCGAGCTCGGTCTCCCTCGGCATGACCTCCGCGCGGATGAACTCGCGCGTTCCGGCGAGGATGTCGGAAAAATCGGATGGGTCCACCATTCCTCCTACGCAGCCGTGAGTACTTTCGCCGGTCATAGCCGTCGAAAGTACTCACGGTTGTGTGGTCGCGGCGGGCCGTATAGAGGTCGTTGTCCGATTCCTATCGATGGATGTCACCTAAATGGATGAGTAACACATCACACATATACTCTCAGTGTATATGGAGCGGCGAAGCGTCCGGTTCTAACCGGTTGAACCGCTGCGTACCCAGTCGATCACATACCGTTTCTCACCGACGGTATTCATTGGCTGGTCCAGGAAAGGCTCGGCAGGTAACTGCCGTAAACATGTTGCGACGATCGAGGGGTTCCCATTCACCACCCTCCACGACAGGGTGAACGCCACTGCACACACAGCGTGTGCAGCTGGACCGTGAAGGGAGATCCGCGATGGACGATCGTGGGAGCACACCACCCGGCCGGGTCGGTCTGACGAGACTCGGCATCGGAGTGTCAGCGGCCACGCTGGCGCTGGCGGCCGCGGCAGGCACCGCGGCGGCGCAGTCAGCGGCCACGCCATCGGTTGTCTCAAGCCACTCGCAGGTGAACCTCGGCTGCAACAGTGCACCGGCCGCTGGCCACGCTCGCTGCATGGCGGTCGCGCGAGCCGACACCATGTCCAACGGCAGCAAACACGTCCGTTCCAGCGCCGCACCTTCCGGGCTAGGGCCGTCCGACATCCAGTCCGCGTACAATCTCGCGGGCGCCACGTCCGGTGGCGGCACCGTGGCCATTGTCGACGCGATGGACGACCCCAACGCGGAATCCGACCTGCAGACCTACCGCAGCAATTACGGGCTTCCGGAGTGCAGCAGCTCCAACGGCTGCTTCACCAAGGTCAACCAGGACGGCCAGAGTTCGCCACTGCCCACCGGTGACAGCGGGTGGGGCGGCGAGATCACGCTGGACCTCGACGCGGTCTCGGCGGCATGCCCCGACTGCAAGATCCTGCTGGTCGAGGCGAACTCCTCCTCAATGAACGACCTCGGCGCAGCTGTGAACACCGCGGCGAAGACCTCCGGCGTTGTCGCGATCTCCAACAGCTACGGCGGCGGCGAATCGTCCGGCCAGACCACCGCGGATCAGCAGTACTTCACCCACTCCGGCGTCGCGATTACCGCGTCGACCGGCGACAACGGCTACGGCGTCTCCTTCCCAGCGTCCTCGCCAGGGGTGACCGCCGTCGGCGGCACCACCCTCAACAAGGACTCCAGCCAGCGCGGTTGGAGCGAGACCGCGTGGTCCGGTGCAGGCTCGGGCTGCTCCAGCGTCGAACCGAAGCCGTCATGGCAGACCGACCAGGGCTGCGCCAACCGCGCCGTCGCCGACGTCTCGGCCGTCGCCGACCCGCAGACCGGCCTGGCGATCTACGACACCTACGGCGAGCCAGGCTGGATCCAGGTGGGCGGCACCAGCCTGTCCTCCCCGCTGATCGCCAGCGTGTACGCCCTCGCAGGCAACACCAGCTCCATATCGAACGGGGCCTACCCCTACGCCCACACCGACGCCCTCAACGACGTCACATCCGGCTCCAACGGCTCGTGCGGCACGCAGTACCTGTGCAACGCGGGCCAGGGATACGACGGCCCGACCGGGCTCGGCACTCCCAGCGGTACCGGCGCCTTCTGAGGCGTCACACCACGTATCTCGGCCCCGGCGCACCCAGC
>JBOHEL010000027.1:0-20978 GCA_050700995.1 Sciscionella sp.
GGGTTGTGCCGCAGCCGCCGGAGCAGGTCTGGAACGCGCTGATGGCGGTGAACCGGCCGACCGCGCCTTTCGTCGTCCGTGACGGTAGGCCCGAAGGGGTGGACCTGATCGCCGAGTGGCGCATCGTGGACGCGCAGTGGAAGCAGGTGTTCATGAAATCGGGCCTGCAGAAGAGTTTTCAGATACTGATGCGGTTCCATCCGGACGACAGGAGGGTGCGTTCGCTCGACAAGGCATCGACGGTGTCTTGGAGCGCGGGCGGCCTGCTGAAGTCGGAGTCTACAGCGCGCGGAAATCTGGACATCGCCTCGGTCGGGATGGGGCTCGGGTTCACAGAGCACGGCCAATGCGGCGAGACTTACCATTATCGGTTTTCCAGTAACGAACTCAAACACCCGCTGAAGGCCGCGGCGACCGGCGCTGGATGGGTCTGGCGTAATGGTGGCCTGGGTAACGGCTGAGAGCGTGGGAACGCGATTAGGGGGTGTAATGACCAACGGTTTCGGGGCGGTCGTCGATGACCTGCAGCGCGCGGCGATGACAATCGGGACGATCGCGGGGAGCACGGCAGGCATGAGCTGGCGTGAGCCGAGCGGCGACTACGGGCATGCTGGCCTGCAGTCCGCCTACGCCGAGTTCATCGCCGATATGAAGCGGCACGTCGTGGCGTTGGCAGCCACTGTCGAGGGGCACGGCGACGGTCTCAAGCAGGCGGCGGGGGCCTACCGCGACGCCGATGTGGCCGCGAGCACCGAGCTTGGGAAAGCTGCTGAGGGGTTCCCGGGTGGCGTCGGGAGCGCGTTGGGTGGTGGCACCGGAGCGTCGGTCGCCGAGAGTGCGGGCAGCGGCGCTGGCTCCGCGATTGCCCATCGCCTCAACCCGGGCGAGGGGTACTGATGCCCGCCGAACTGGGGCAGACCACCGATCCCAAGCAACTCGTCCCCGGCGAACCCGAGGCGATCAGCGGCGACCTACGCGAGTTGGTCGGCGTTATCGGCAAGACCGAAGGCATCGGCAACGAGCTGAGTGCCGTAGACCCCGCCAGCTGGACCGGCGAGGCCAGCAACGCCTTCCGTGAACAGTTCGGTGTCGAACCGCCGAAATGGCTGCGGGCGGGGGATGCACTCGCCGCCGGGGGAAAGGCCGTCGCGGGCTATGCCGACGTGCTGAACTGGGCGCAGGGTCGGGCCATGCGCGCGATCGAGCTCTACACGCAGGCCGAGGCAGCCAGCACCGTCGCCGCCCAGCAGTTCGACGCCCAGTTGACGCGGCCGGGCGCCGATCCCGCTGCGGTCTTCCACGATCCCGGCGCTGCGGGCAGGAACGAGGCACAGGCGATCCTCGATAACGCTCGCAAGCGGCAGGCGGACGCCGGCAACCAGGCTGCGCATGGGCTCATCGTGAAGGCCCCGCCCGAACGCGTGTGGACAACGCAGACCAAGAAATGGGGTACCAAGCAGTCCGGCGGCATGCTCGGCGATGTCATCGGGAGCACGCTGAAAAGCCTCGGCGTCGATATCGGCACCACCAGCGCCTCCGCATCGGCTGGCACGTCGTTGCTGTCGGGCAAGGCGGCGGGCAACTTCGAAGATGGTTCGCTGAGCGGGGCAGGCAGGGTCGCGGGGTCGGTGTTGGGCGCGGACGTTCAAGCGCATGGCTCCGCCAGCGTGCTGGGCGTCACGGGCGGCGCGAGTGCCGAGGCCTATCTCGCGAAGGGCAGTGCGGACGGCGCCCTGGCGTTCGGCAAGCGTGTCGGCGTCACCGGGCACGCCGGGGGCGAGATCGGTGCCAAGGCCGAGGCGAGCGGGTCAATAGGCGTGACAGGAGTGCAGGGCAAGGTCGGCGGATTCGCCGGTGCCAAGATCTCCGGGAACGCCGGTGCCGATGTGTCCGGTGTGAACGTCGGTGTCCACGGTGAGGCTTGGGCAGGCGGGGGAGTCGAGGCCCAGGGTCAGTTCGGCATGGGCGACGACGGCAAATTCCACATCGGGGCATCCCTGGGCGTCGGGCTCGGTGTCGGAGGCAAGGCAGGCTTCAACATCGCCGTCGACCCAGGTGAGATGGTCGATACCGTCAAGGATGTCGCTGGTGACATTGACCACGCGATTTCCGATACTGCCAGCGCACTGACCGGCGGGTTACTCTGAAGGTCGAGAGGTTGATAAATGGCTAGTACGTTGCCCGTTCCGATCGAGTTCTCGCTCCCGGAGGGCTGGCGTTCCGCGCCGCCGGATGAGGTGGGCGCGGGCGAGGCAGCGTTCGTGGCGCTGCACCCGGCGTCCAGCCAAGGTTTCACCGCAAATATCACGATCAGCGGGGAGGTGCGCACCGATGGCGCGCCGCTGACCCAGGTCGCCGATGAGGCGCTCGGCAGGCTGCAGCGCAATATCGGCGAGGTGCGACTCGGCGAGCGTAAGCAGGCCGGTTCCTCGGAGAATCCAGGACTCACCCAAGCGGTCAAGATGACCATCGAAATGAAGGGGCAGACGCAGGATCTGGTCCAACTGCAGGTTTTCCTGAGCATGGCCGACGTTCGTGACAAGAACCGTTCCGCGGTACTGCAATTCGTGCTGACCGCGACACCTCAGCAGTTCCAGCGCGTCGCAGGGGACTTCCAACAGTTCGTCTCCACCGTTCGGCCCGAGCAGGGCGAGAACCGGTGAGCGCGGCCACCGAAGGCCTGCTCCGCCGTATCGCGGCGATCGACGCCGCGTCGGCGGAGAACAGTCAGCGGGTCGCGGTGTATGCGGCCATGACTGAAGAACTCAAGAAGGTGACGGCTGAGGTGACTGTGCCAGGCGGCATCACCGTGGTCGCGGCACCCGGCGGGGTGATCAAGGACATCAGGTTCACCGAGGGGGTCAGCTCCATCCCACCGCGGCACCTGGCGCGCCAGGTGCAACGCGCGGTGGCCGAAGCGCAGACGGAGGTGGCGCGCAAGCAGGCGGAGGTCGTGCGCGACAGTCTCGGTGACACCGAACTGCTTGACCGCGCGCTCGAATCGAATCGGCAGATGTTCGGTACCCAGACACCGGAGGTCCTACCGGAACCCCACCGGCGTCGCTGGCAGGAACCCGAGGAAGAGCAGAGCTTGGAGGAATTCAGCATCTTCGGCCGTGCTCGCTGACCGCACGGCTGCCACCAGCGGGCGCGGTCACAGTATTTCCTTGGCAGTAGCCAGCATCAGCAACGGGAACGGTGTCGTAGTCACCTGCTGAGCGCCCATGACATATCCCGAATCGCCCGGAGCGTGCCTGCTACCGAGCCGGATACCTTTGAGCGGCCACCGGCGCGAGGGCGGTACCGCACGTCGACCTCGGATATCCGCCACCCCTCGGCCCCGGCTCGCAGCAACAATTCCAACGGGTATCCGAAGGCGCGGTCGGTTACGCCGAGGGCCAGCAGCCGCTTCCGGTCGGCGACCCTGACCGGTGCGATGTCGTGAACCGGTACGCCCCGCCTGCGTAACAGCGCGGCGAGCAGCGCGTTGCCAGCCTTGGCGTGCCATGGCTGTGCCCTGCGGCAGGTCGCCCTCCTACGGCCAACCGCCAGATCGGCCTTGCCCGCCGCGACTTCGGCGGCCAGTTCCTGAAGTACCGAAGGGTCGAGTGAGCCGTCGGCGTCGATGAAGGCGACCAGTTCGGTCTCGGCGTGTTCGAGCCCGGTGTGCACGGCCGCGCCGTAGCCGGGACGGCGCTCGGATACGACACGGGCACCTAGTGCCTTGGCGACCCGCACGGTGTCGTCGGTTGAACCGTTGTCGACGACAAGGGCGGAGAACCCATCGGGTAGCGCGGGGATGACAACGGGCAATGCCTCGGCCTCATTGAGGCAGGGCAGCACCACATCGACATTGTTGACCATACGCATCATTCGGTGCTGCTGGTCATGGTGGATTGGTAGGTTGCACCGCGAACGGCCCTCCCGCTTGACGTCGGCGTCTATCACCAGTCGTGATACACCGGGTTCGTGCCAAAACATCCGTCCGGTTAGGACACGTAAGAAATCCACAATGGGCTGTGCCGGCACCTGTGCGGCGACGGTCCGCGCGGGACCCGTTAACGTGGTTGTCATGGCTACTGGTGTGCGAGCGCGGGACGTGCCAACTGCGGGGCCTGCACCGCAATGCCACGTACGGGGGCTCGCACTTGACCTGCTCGCTGTGCTGGCGGGCGTTGGCCTGGTGGTGGCGGCCGCAGTCGGCGGCTGGGTGCTGATCGACAAGCACGTGAACATCTTCTTGTGGTTCCCGCCACTGCTCGCTTCCTGGGCGCCGCATGTTGGAGTGGGCACGGTGCCCTCGGTGGTGATCGCCGCGCTGGTGGTGCTGTACGGGCCGGCGCTGGCCGAGCGACTGAGGTGGCGGTCGCTGCTGCCAGTCGCCTACCTGGTTTCGGTCGGTTGGACGTTGTGCCTTGCGTTGGTGGACGGCTACTCAAGGGGCATCGCTGGGCGGCTGACGGACCGCAACGCGTACCTGCACGACGTACCGTTGGTGCACAGCATCTTGGGGATGCTGCGGCACTTCTCCGACCATATCCTCACCAATCAGCCACATCACTGGACAACGCATGTCGGCGCGCACCCGCCAGGGGTGTTCCTTGTGTACCTGGTACTCGACAGGATCGGGCTTGGCGGCGGTGGTGCCGCAGGGATCTTCACCATCCTTCTCGGCGCGTCGGCATGTGTGGCTGTCGCGGTCACCTTGCGCGCGCTGGGTGCCGGGCGGGCAGCTCGTGTGGTGCTGCCGTTCGGGGTGCTGTTACCGGGCGCGGTCTGGGTGGGTGTGTCGGCGGACGGCATGTTCGCGGGCGTGCTGGCATGGGGCGTGGCACTGCTGGCTGTGGGTGCGCGCGGCCGAGGGTGGCGCGCGGATGTCGCCGCGCTCGGCGGTGGGCTGCTGCTTGGCTACACGCTGTACCTGTCCTACGGGTTGGCGCTGGCAGGGCTACTGCCGCTGGTGGTGATCGCGGTGACGCGGCGATGGCGGGCGGCGCTGTTCGGGTTGCTCGGTGCCGGTGCGGTGGTCGCGGCGTTCACCGCGAGCGGGTTCTGGTGGCTGACCGGCTACCAGGACGTCAAGGTCATCTACGCATTGAGCATCGCGAAATCCCGGCCATATTCCTACTTCGTGTGGGCTGACCTGGCGGCGTTCTGCTTCGCGATCGGACCTGCGGCGCTGGCAGGCCTGCGCAGGCTGGCATCCACTCCCCGACGACTGCCCGCGGCGTTGGGTTTGCTAGCCGCCGCGGCGCTGCTTGCGGTGCTGATCGCCGATGTTTCGGGAATGAGCAAGGCCGAGGTCGAGCGGATCTGGCTGCCGTTCGCGGTATGGCTGATGGTGCCGTGCGCGTTGTTACCGCGTCCGCAGGTCCGCTGGTGGCTGGCAGCGCAGGCCGTGCTCGCGCTACTCGTCAACCATCTGCTACTTACCGTCTGGTGACTGACTCCGGCCGGCGGGGGCGCGCAGTGGTGCCGTGGCGAACTCGGCGATGCCTTGCGCGAACGGCACTTTCGCGGTGAACCCGAGCACCTCGGCGGCCCGGGCAGGGTCGGCGACGATATGGCGGACGTCGCCAGGCCTCGCGCCGCCGACAACGCGTGGTCGCGGGCCGTCGATGGTCTCGGCGAGTGTGCCAGCCAGGTCTCCGACGGTGTGAGGCTCCCCGGAACAGACGTTCAGCGGGGTGCAGCGGCCCGGCTCGGCATCGGCGCACAGCGCGAGTACGTTGGCGCCGGCGACGTCGGTGACGTGCACGAAATCGCGCAGTTGCAGCCCGTCCTCCATTACCTGAGGGGCCTGCCCGCGTTCCAATGAGGAACGGAAGATGGACGCTACCCCCGCATACGGGGTATCACACGGCATCCGAGGGCCGTAGACATTGTGGTAGCGCAACGCCCACACACCAGCACCGGTCTGCCGCGCCCATGCGCCCGCCAGGTGTTCCTGCGCCAGCTTGGTCGCCGCATATGTGCTGCGTGGGTCAAGCACCGCGTCCTCCGGCACCAGGCCGTGGGTGAGTGCGGCACCGCAACGTGGGCATGGTGGTTCGAAGTCGCCGCCTGTGAGATCCTCCTGACGGCGTGGCGCGGGCACCACGATTCCGTGCTCGGAACAGGTGTAGCGGCCCTCGCCGTAGACCACCATTGAACTGGCAAGCACCAGCTGCCGGATTTCGTGTGCGTGCATCGCGGCGAGCAGTACCGCGGTGGCGTAGTCGTTGTTGGCCGCGAACTCGGGAGTGTCCGAGGGATCGACGCCCTGGCCGACCATCGCGGCCTGATGGCACACCGCGTCCACCCCAGGCAGCACCGTGTCCAGTATCTCGCGGTCGCGGACATCACCGGTCACCAGTTCGTTGTCGCCAAGCCACGGCGGCACCTGCCCGTCGCCGTGAGCCTGCGCGAGCAGCGCGTCGAGCAGCAGCACAGAATGACCCGCCGCGGTGAGCGCGTCGGCTACATGGGATCCGATGAAACCGGCACCACCGGTGATCAGCACTCGCATCGCCACGACCCTACGGGTCGTGGCTTGGAGTCAGCCGCCGAGGTAGGCCAGCACGGCGAGCACCCTGCGGTTGTCGTCGGAGGAGAGCGGCAGCGAGAGCTTGTTGAAGATGCTGTTGGTGTGCTTCGAGACCGCCTTCTCCGTGACGTAGAGCCGTCCGGCGATCGCGGCGTTCGAGCGGCCTTCCGCCATCAGCCCCAGCACTTCGCGTTCTCGTGGTGACAGTGCCGCGAGTGGCTCGTCCGCGGCGTGCCGGGAAAGCAGCTGCGCCACCACTTCCGGGTCCATCGCCGTCCCCCCGGACGCGACCCGCTTGACCGCGTCCACGAACTGTCCCACGTTTGCCACCCGGTCCTTGAGCAGGTATCCCACACCGCCCGCGCGGTCTGAGAGCAGTTCTCGTGCGTAGAGCTGCTCGACGTACTGCGAGAGCACCAGCACCGGAAGGCCAGGCACCTCGTCGCGGGCCGATATCGCCGCCCGCAGGCCCTCGTCGGTGAACGTCGGCGGCAGCCGGACATCGACAACCGCGACATCGGGACGATGGGTCACCAGCGCTCGCAACAGTGAGGGGCCGTTGTCGGCGGCCTCGACCACGTCGAAACCGTGGGCTGTCAGCAACCGGATCAGGCCGTCCCGCAACAGGGCGAGGTCCTCGCCGATGACAACGCGCACGGCCCGACACTAGGGCATTCGCGGGCTGATCGGTCGCTTCCAGGGAATCTGTTGCCGCATTCCCTTGCGGCGTGGTCATGCTCCGTCAGCGGCGTAGCGGTGCACCGGCATGATGCAGGTGTCGCAATGCCTGCCGGTAGGAGGCGATCAGGCCGGTCTCGAAGTATTTGATTCCAAGTTCGGCGCAATAGGCTCGCACGATCGGCTGGGCGTGCCGGAGGTTGCGCGAGGGCATGCTCGGGAACAGGTGGTGCTCGATCTGGTAGTTCAGCCCGCCGAGAACAGTATCCACCAACCATCCACCGCGCACGTCGCGGGAGGTCAGTACCTGCCGCCGCAGGAAGTCGGGCCGCTGGGGCCCGCTCAGTATCGGCATCCCCTTGTGGTTCGGCGCGAAGATCGAACCCATATAGACCCCCCACAGTCCCTGATGGACGGCGAAGAACGCGATCGCTTTTCCTGGCGAGAGCACGACAAACAGCGCTGCCAGGTATCCGGCGAAATGCGCCAGCAGCAACGTGGCTTCCAGCCGGCGATGCTTCAGCGTCGGCCGACGCAGTGCCCTGATGCCGGAGACGTGCAGGTTCAGGCCCTCCAGTAACAGCAGCGGGAAGAAGATGTAGGCCTGGCAACGGCCGAGCAGGCGCGGTATCCCTCGGCTCGCTCTCGCCTGATCCTGTGACCAGACGAGGATGTCAGGGATGACATCTGGGTCCAGCTCGGCGTGGTTGGGGTTGGCGTGGTGGCGGGTGTGCTTGTCCATCCACCAGCCGTAGCTCATGCCGATGCCGAGGTTGCCGGCGAGCAGGCCTGCTATCTCGGTCGGCCGCCTGGTACGGAAGACCTGCCGGTGTGCGAGGTCGTGTGAAAGCAGCGCGATCTGGCCGAACATCACGGCGAGGAACGCGGCGACGAGCAATTGCCACCAGGAGTCGCCCAGCGTGAAGAACATCGCCCACCCCGCGGCGAAGAGCCCGGTGACCGCACTGATCCGCTTGGTGTAGTAGCCGGGGAGCCGTTGCAGCAAGCCGGCCTGCGACACCCTCCTGGACAGCGTGGCGAAATCGCTTCCGGACTCCAGCCGCACCGCATGCGTCATCGTCATGAATTCAGCCTGTGGTTCGACGGACCGCTGCGTAATCGGCTGGGCTCCCCTCTTACGGTAGGGGTAGGCCCACCGCGTCCTGTGGCGGTAGCGGCGATGATGGCCTCATGGGTTGGACGCGCGGTATCGCCTACGGGTTGGAGGGGCTGTCGCTCGCGGTGTTCGGGCTGCTGGGGATCGTGCCGACAGTGCTGGTTGTCGTCACGTTGCCGCTCTCGGCGTTCGTGCTCGTGATCCCGCTGTGGTTCGCCTCGGTGTTCTTGCTGCGCGGCTACTGCGTGGTGTACCGGCGCTGGGCGGGCTCGGTGCTCGGTGCAGAGGTGGTGAGCCCCTACCGGCCATTGCCGAGGCGAACGTTAGGGATCTTCCCCGCGCTGCTCACGGACCCCGCGACCTGGCGGGATCTGGCGTGGGCATTCGTCGATATGAGCCTCGGCGTGGTGCTGGCGCTGCTGCGGTTCGTCCTGGCGGTGCTGGTGATCGGCTACTGGGTGAACCCGCCATTGCGGGTGGCACACGCGCGGCTGGCCAAGTCGCTGCTCGCGCCGACCGAGAACGGCCAACTCGCCCGCAGGGTGCGCGAGCTGGCGGCCACCAGGGCGGAAACGGTGGATGGGCAGGCCGTGGAGCTGCGACGGATCGAGCGGGATCTGCACGACGGCGCGCAGGCACGACTGGTGTCGTTGGGCATGAGCCTCGGAATGGCTGAGGAGTTGCTGGCGAGCGATCCGCACGCGGCGGCCGAACTAGTGGCAGAGGCGAAGAACTCCGCGAGCACCGCGCTGCGCGAACTGCGGGACCTCGTCCGGGGCATTCACCCCCCGGTGCTGGCCGACCGGGGTCTGGACGGCGCGGTGCGCGCGGTGGCGATGGCGGCCACGGTGCAGGTCGAGGTCGATATCGACCTGCCGGGAAGGGTATCGGCTCCCGTCGAATCGGCCGCGTACTTCGCGGTCGCTGAGGCACTGACCAACGTTGCCAAGCACAGCGAAGCGACGAGCGCGTGGGTGCGCCTCAGGCATGCCGACGCCCGGCTCTCGGTGGTGGTCGGCGACAACGGTCGAGGTGGTGCAGTGGTTCCCGGCGAGGGCGGGCTTCGCGGTATCCAGCGCAGACTCGCTGCTTTCGACGGTACCGTCGTCGTGACGAGCCCACCCGGTGGTCCGACAACGGTGACTATGGAGCTCCCGAGCGAGATCACCCCTGCCCACTCCTGATCGAGGGAAAAACCCCGCAGTTTCCCCGATCACAGCAGGTGGCGGCTAGTCAGGTACACGGTGGGTGGGTTGTGTGAGGCGAGGGTGAGCAGTGCCACGGTTACCAGCGGCGCCGCAGGGTGCACCATAGATGTTTAGCTTAGCGAAGGGACGTGCTCCGTGGGTAGCAAGCAGAACGAGGATCGGCACGCGTGGGAGGAGCCTGGCGCATTCCCGGTCGCGCCAGGCGTGCACCGGATACCGCTGCCGCTGCCCAACGACGGCCTGCGAGCGGTGAACGTCTACGCGATCGAGGACGGCGACGACCTCGTGCTGGTGGATTCCGGTTGGGCGCTGGACGCGGCGCGTGACAGGCTGGCCAAGGCGCTGGACCAGATCGGCGCGAAGCTCGGCGACGTGCGCCGGTTCCTGGTCACCCACGTGCACCGTGATCATTATTCCCAGGCACTGACCCTGCGTAGGGAATTCGGCTCGCAGGTTGCGATCGGTGAGCAGGAGCGGCACAGCCTCGACGCCATCCTCGACGCGCACCGGGCATTCGCACCGCAGATACCGCTCTTGCGGGCGGCGGGCGCGGGCGCGCTGGCCGACGAGTTGACCGCACTGGTGGCCGAGGTTCCGGCGGAGCAGACGATCTATGAGTACCCCGATGAATGGATCGCCGACGGTACCGACATCGGTCTGCGCACCCGGTCGCTGCGTGCGGTTGCGACGCCAGGGCATACCAGGGGCCATGTGGTGTTCCACGACGAGCAGTCGGGCCTGCTGTTCGCAGGCGATCACGTGCTGCCGCACATCACGCCGTCGATCGGGTTCGAGCCCGCTCCGGTGGAGTTGCCGCTCGGTGACTACCTGGCATCGCTGCACCTGGTGCGGAAGATGCCGGACACCGTGCTGCTGCCCGCGCACGGACCGGTCAGCGACAGTACCCACAAGCGCATCGATGAGCTGCTGGAACACCACCGCACCCGGTTGGACAGCACCTTGGGGACCGTGACGAAGGGAGCCGACACCGCGGCGGCCGCTGCCGGGATCTTGACCTGGACCCGCAGGGAACGCGCGCTGTCGGACATGGATCCGTTCAACCGCATGCTTGCCACCCTGGAAACCGCCGCGCACCTGGATGTACTGGTCACCCAGGGCGTATTACGGGTGGAAACGGTGGACGGCGTGCGCCACTACACGGTGCTCTGACGCACCGGAGGGCGAGGTACTCAGCCCGGCAGTCTCTCGCGTGCCGACTCGACCCGCTTGGCCGCTTTGCGTGCGGCCCGCCTGGCGCGCCAGCCCATCGAGGGTTTGGCCTCGGTGTCCGCCGATGCCAGCAGCAGGCCGCCGAGCAGTCCGATGTTCTTGAGGAAGTGCGTGCGCTGCGCGGCCCGTAGTTGCGGGTCTTCGTGGTCCCAGAACGGGTGGCCCGCCACCGTGGTCGGCGCGACGCTGCCCGCAAGCGCGAGCGCCGAGAGCCGAGGGAACTTGCCAACCGCAAGCAGGCTTCCCGCTGCGACATGCACCGCGGCATTGACCTTGACCAGGGTGTCGGCGCTGGCGGGTAACGGCACGACCTCGGCCGCCTTCTCCAGCAGCGGGGTGGCACTCTTTACCCTGGGGCCGGGGTTGCGCAGTGTGTCGATGCCGCCTGCGATGAACACCGCTGCGAGCATGGGCCGCGCCAACCGGCGAAGGATCATCTTCTTACCTCCGTGTCTGTCACTGTGCCCAAACGTACCGACCGGGAGCAATCTCTGCCCGGGTAAAGTTTTATCCTTTCATCTACAGTAACTTTTAGATTAGTGTAGATACTCTGATGGCCGACACGCCGTAGTGGAATCTGGCTCAATATCGGGTCAACGCTAGAGATGCCGATACGGTCGCAGAATGGACCCGGTACGCAACCCCTTCGCCCCTGGGGCAGGCCAGCGGCCCCCCGAATTGGCGGGCCGTGACAAGGAGGTCGACGCCTTCGGAGTGGTGCTTGAGCGGGTCGCCCGCGGTCGTCCGGAGCGCAGCCTTGTGCTGACCGGCCTGCGAGGTGTCGGCAAGACGGTGCTGCTGCAGGAACTGCGCTCGATGGCGATGCGCCGAGGATGGGGCGCTGGGAAGATCGAAGCCCGCCCCGATGCCGGGCTGCGCAGGCCGTTGTCGGCCGCGCTGCACCGAGCCGTCCGTGATCTCGCGGTGCGGCACCGGGCTCCGGACCGGGTCGAAGGTGTACTCGGGGTGCTGAAATCCTTCGCGCTGAAGGCGAACCCGGATGACGCCAAGCTCCGGGACCGCTGGCAGCCGGGCATCGACGTGCCCGCGGTCGGTGGGCGTGCCGACTCCGGTGACATCGAGATCGATCTGGTGGAACTGTTCACCGACGTCGCCGACCTTGCGCAGGATGTGGGGACGGGCGTCGCGTTGCTGATCGACGAGATGCAGGACGTGCCCGGCGAGGACATCTCGGCGCTGTGCGCCGCCTGTCACGAACTGTCGCAGTCCGGGGCGCCGCTGGTGGTGGTCGGCGCGGGTTTGCCGCACCTGCCTACCGTGCTCTCGGCTGCGAAGTCCTACTCTGAGCGATTGTTCCGCTACGTTCGGATAGACCGGCTGTCGCGGGCCGAGGCGGATCACGCGGTACTCGCCCCAATCGCGCGTGAGGAGGCTGGCATCTCGCCGGATGCGCTCTGTGCGCTCTACGAGGTCTCGGGTGGCTACCCCTACTTCGTGCAGGCGTACGGCAAGGCGGCCTGGGACGCCGCGCCCGCTGACCCGATCAGCGCCGAGGATGTCGCGGTCGCGGCGCCGGAAGCGGACGCCGAGCTTGCGGTGGGTTTCTTCGGCTCGCGGTACGAGCGGGCGACCCCGGCGGAACGGGAGTACCTGCGGGCGATGGCGGAACTCACCGAAGGCAAGGGCGGCGGTGCCAATGGCGATGGCGCAGTCACCTCGGACATCGCCGTCTACCTCGGCCGCAAGCCGTCGTCGCTGTCTCCAGCGCGCGACAGCCTGATCAAGAAGGGCCTGATCTACTCGGCGGAGCGGGGGCACATCGCGTTCACGGTCCCGCATTTCGGCCGCTTCTTGCGGGGCAGGGTCGAGTGACGGAGCCTCGCACTATCTCACCCTGTCTAGTACCGAATCTAGAAACCGGGATACGGGTTGATGCTGTGACTCCTATCGCCCTGAGGTCGAAGATTATCCTGACTGTGTGGGTTCTCACCGATGATTCATTGGCAATCTCGCTATAAGACCGAGGATAGTTAGGTCAGAGCCACTGAAGAGCTGAGAGGACCTGAATCGATGAACGTCGCCGCGAAGATTCGCAGCCGCCGCAGTGAGACCCGCGGCCACCGGGCCGTGGAACGCGCGATTGCGTCCACCGCCGCCCGTGCCCGGCGCGAAGAGATGATGACCTTGGCGGGCGGATACTCCCTGGGTATGACACCGGGACACCGCGCGGGCCGAGTGGAACAGCGACAGATGTAACGCCCTAGGTACGGTGAGCGATGACCACTATGGCCCCGCGATGCTGTCGGACCCCCGACCTGACAGCATCGTGGGGTTTCCAATTTCTGCGGCATTCGTGCCCGCCGGTGATCCTGGCTCGGTACCGTGTCGCCTGCGAGAGGCAAGCACCGCAGGCGAAGTGAGGGATGTCCACCGATGACGGGCCGCAATGGGCAAGCCGACCATCTGACCGGGTACCAGACGCTGCGAGAGGGCCTGAACCAGCTACTGCTCAGCTATGAGAGCCAGCTGGAACAACACGTCCGCATGCAGCGGGAACTCGACGGCTTCGAGGTGACTGCGGTGTCCGAGGACAAGCAGGTCACGGTAGGGGTTGATGCCGCAGGTGTGATGACGACGCTTGACCTCGGCTGGGAGGCCTTCGGCAGGTACACTCCTGCGCAGCTGGCGGTAGCCATCATGGATACCGCAGGCCATGCCCACCGGCAAGCGCTGGAACAGATCGAACAGTTGCCCGCACGGCGCGCGCTGGAGACCGACCGCATCCATGGTGACGCCAAGCCGGTCGCCGTTCCCACCGAAATCTGAACACGGGGCGTTTCGTCGGCGAAGCGCTAGCGCGGAGAGTGACGACAGTGTCGCTAACCGCGCTTGTCGTGAGCGCGCTGAGTGTCCTGCCGCTGCGCCTCCGCTCCGGTGGCGATCGGTGCCTTGATCCAGTCCTCCGGAATAGCGAAGGCCTCCAGCAGCGTGCCGACGTGTGGCCGAAGTGCCCCGCACAGCCCGTTCACCACCGAGGTGACGGCCTTCGCTCGTTCGGTGTCGAGCCGGTTGTGGCCGAGGAACCAGGCGCTGTCCTCCTCGATCGTCGAGAGCACGTACAGGTCGCACACCTGGCCGAGTAACCGCTTGGCCTGCTCGTCACGGCAGCGCTCGATACCGGCGACGAACGCCTCGAGCACGATCCGGTCGACGTGCACCCTGGCCAGCCGCAACACGTGATCCTGCGCATCGTTGAATACCTCGAACGGGTCGGCATCCCCCGAGCCCGCGCGGCGCAACCGCCGGGCGCAGGTCTCCAGTACGTGAGTCTCGCGGTCCTCGAACAGGTGAAGCTGCCAGCCACGGTCGAGCAGATCGTTGTCCTCGCCGCGCCCGGGAACGGCCGCGACCAGCCGTTCGATCAGCGATCGGGCCGCAGTCCGCTCGACCACCGTCTCCAGCACCGTCTCGGCCAGCATCCTGGCCATGCCGAGGCTGCCCAGTTCGAGTACCTCGTCGCGGTAGCCGGTGAGCAGCCCCTTCGCCACCAGTTGGAGCATCACGGTGTTGTCGCCCTCGAACGTGGTGAACACGTCCACGTCGGCCTTCCAGCGCGGCAACTGGTTCTCCGTGAGATAACCGGCGCCGCCGCAGGCTTCCCGGCAGGTCTGGATGGCCTGATTGGCGTGCCAGGTGGTGATCGCCTTCAGCCCGGCGGCGCGCGATTCCAGTTCGCGCTGCACGCGCTCGTCTGTCTCCTCGCCGCTCTGCACGCGGTGCAGGGTGGCGACCAACTCCTCCTGCGCGAAGTGCAGCGCGTAGCTCTTGGCCAGCGCCGGTAGCAGCTTGCGCTGGTGTGCCAGGTAGTCGAGGATGACGACCTCGTCGGCGGGGTCCGGCCTGCGAAACTGGCGCCTGGCCTCGGCATAGCGCAGTGCGATCGTGAGCGCGGTCTTCGCGGCACTTCCGGCGGCGCCAGCGACGCTGATACGGCCGCGGATCAGGGTGCCGAGCATCGTGAAGAACCGGCGGGAATCGCCTTCGATGGAACTGCGGTACGTGCCGTCGTCCGCGACGTCACCGAAGTGGTTGAGCAGGGCATCCTTCGGCACCCTGACGTGGTCGAACGACAGCCTGCCGTTATCCACGCCGTTGAGCCCTGCCTTCCGGCCGCAGTCGGAGATCGTCACCCCGCAGCAGGGGTTGCCGCGCTCGTCGCGGATCGGTACTAGCCACGCGTGCACGCCGTAGCTCTTGCCGCCGGTGATCAGTTGCCCGAACACCACGGCCATCCGCCCATCGCGCGCGGCATTGCCGATGTAGTCCTTGCGTGCCGCCTGGTGCGGCGTGTTGATCACGAACTCCTCACGGGCGGGGTCGTAGCTGCCGGTCGTGCGCAGATGCTGCACATCGGAGCCATGGCCGGTCTCGGTCATCGCGAAGCAGCCTGGCAGCTCCAGGTCCATGATCCGTCGCAGGTAGCGCTCGTGGTGACGCTCGGTACCGAGCAGTTGCACCGCGCCGCCGAACAGCCCCCACTGCACACCCGCCTTGACCATGAGCGAGAGGTCGGCGAGCCCGAGCATCTCGATGGCGACCACCGAGCCACCGATGTCGCCCTTGCCGCCGTACGCCTGCGGAAACCCGATCTTCACCTGCCCGTTTCGAGCCAGCAGTTCGAGTTGCTCGTACACCTGGGCACGGCGGGTCTCCGTGTCCGGTTCGTCGGAACCGAGGTATGGCAGCGTGCCGAGACTCTGCCTGGCCTCCCTCCGGATCGGTGCCCACCGCCCGTCAAGCTCGTCGCGCAGCAGCGCGGCGTCGACACCGGTCGGGATGGTGGGGATCTCCACTGTTTGCCTCCGTGGGACGTGTCAAGCGCGGTCGCCTCCAGCCTGGTGCAGCGCGAAACACCCCGCCACTGGGCGGTGAGCGGGAGCGCGCCGGACGAGGCAAGTACGATCGCTGCCGTGGCCGACCCGAAGCTTGAGATTCAGATGCTGCACGACCGGGTGCTGGTCGAGCTTGCCAAGGAGGATGGTGAGCGCCGCAGTGGCGGCGGCATCGTCATCCCCGCCACAGCGCAGGTCGCCAAGCGGCTGAGCTGGGGCGATGTCCACGGGATCGGGAATAACGTGCGCAACATCAAGGTGGGCGACCGCGTGTTGTTCAATCCCGAGGAGCAGCTGGAGGTGGAGATCGGTGCGCGGGCCTACCTGGTCATGCGGGAGCGTGATGTGCACGCGGTGGCCACCGAACGCATCACCGATCACGGCACCGGCCTTTACCTATAGCCAGGACCCGCTGCTGTCTGTAACCTGAGTCACACTTGTCGTCCACGCTCAGGTGGTGTTCTCCAGTGGAGATACGGATCGCGGATGTGTTGCGGGGCAAGGGGTCGGATGTGGTGACCGTGACCCCCGATACAACGGTGGATCAGCTGCTCGCCGCGCTAGCCGAGCGCAATATCGGTGCTGTCGTCGTTGTCGACGGCCAAGCCGTGGCAGGCATCGTGTCAGAGCGTGACGTGGTGCGGCAGTTGCATGCCAACGGCCCAGGTGTGCTCGCCATGTCGGTATCGCAGATCATGTCGTCCCCGGTCGTCACCTGTGCACCGGAGGATCCGCTGACCCAGCTGATGTCGATCATGACAGAGCGCCGCTTCCGTCACCTGCCGGTGACCCAGGACGGCCGCCTGATCGGGATCATCAGCATCGGAGACGTAGTCAAGAACCGCCTTGCTCAGCTTGAGGACGATCGCCAGCAACTGGAGTCCTACATAGTCCAGGGTTGAGGCCAGGCTGGCATTGCCGAAGTCCACGGCACCTGGCTCGACCAGACAGCGGCGGCTGCCGGGAGATCCGGGCAACCGCCGTTGGTCGGCGTCCGATCAGAACGCCGCTTCCTCGATCTCCATCAGCGAGTTGTCTATGGTCTCGGCGACCTTGCGACGGGCCGAAAGCTCAGGAAGCACGTTCCTGGCGAAGAAGGACGCAGCGGCCACCTTGCCCTGGTAGAAGGCCTTGTCCTTGCTGGACACCTCGCCGTCGAGCGCCCGCAGCGCGACCTCGGCGCCACGGAGCAGCTGCCAGCCGATCACCAGGTCGCCCGCGGACATCAGCAACCGCACCGAGTTCTGGCCGACCAGGTAGACCTCGTCGGTGTTCTCCTTGGCCGCCGTGAGGTGAGTGATCATCGTGCCGAGCATGCCCTGGGTGTCCTCCAGCGCCTGCTTCAGCAACTCACGCTCCTCCTTGAGTCTGGAGTCGGAGGAATCGGCCGCGGCATCCCCGACGAATTGCTGGATCTCGCCTGCGAGGTGAGCGAGCGCCTGGCCCTTATCGCGGATGATCTTGCGGAAGAAGAAGTCGAGCGACTGGATCGCGGTGGTGCCCTCGTACAACGAGTCGATCTTGGCGTCCCTGATGTACTGCTCGATCGGATAGTCCTGCAGGAAGCCGGAGCCGCCAAGGGTCTGCAGTGCCTGCGCCAGCTGCTCGTAGGCACGCTCCGAGCCAACGCCCTTGACGATCGGCAGCAGCAGGTCATTCACCCGCTCGGCGAGCTTGAGCTCGTCGGCGGAGCCCTCAGCTGCCATGATCTGATCCTGGAAGGTCGCGGTGTAGAGGTACACCGCGCGCAGCCCCTCGGCGTATGCCTTCTGCAGCATCAACGAGCGCCGCACGTCGGGGTGGTGGGTGATCGTCACCCTCGGTGCGGTCTTGTCGGTCATCTGTGCCAGGTCGGCGCCCTGCACGCGCTCCTTGGCGTAGTCCAGCGCGTTGAGATAGCCGGTGGACAGCGTGGCGATGGCCTTGGTGCCAACCATCATGCGGGCGTACTCGATGACCTGGAACATCTGGGCGATTCCGTCGTGCACCTCCCCGAGCAGCCAGCCTTTCGCGGGGATGTCGTGCTGGCCGAAGGTGAGTTCGCAGGTGTTGGAGACTTTCAGGCCCATCTTGTGCTCGACGTTGGTGACGAATGCGCCGTTGCGCTCGCCGAGCTCGCCGGTGTCTGGATCGAAGTGGAACTTCGGTACGATATAGAGACTCAGGCCCTTGGTGCCGGGCCTCGGGTCGATGCCTGGCCCCTCCGGCCGGGCGAGCACCAGGTGGAAGATGTTCTCGGTGAGATCGTGCTCGGCGGAGGTGATGAACCGCTTCACGCCATCGAGGTGCCACGAGCCGTCGTCCTGCAGCACCGCCCTGGTGCGGCCCGCTCCCACGTCGGAGCCTGCGTCCGGCTCGGTAAGCACCATGGTGGCGCCCCAGCCCTTCTCGATGAACAGCTCCGCCCAGTGCCGCTGCTCCTGGGTGCCGTTCTTGTACACGACGGTCGCGAACTGTGGCCCCGCCATGTACATGTACAGCGCGGGGTTTGCGCCGAGGATGAGTTCGGAGGCCGCCCACTGCACCGATGGCGGGATACCGAATCCGCCCAGCTCGCTCGGCAGGCCGAGGCGGTACCACTCGCCGTTCCACAGCGCTTCGTAGGACTTCTTGAACGAGTCCGGAAGCGGAGCGGTGAAGGTCTTCGGGTCGAAGACCGGCGGATTGCGGTCACCGTCGGCGAACGACTGGGCGAGCGGCCCGACCGCGAGGTTGTTCAGCTCGGAGAGCACACCTCGGGCGGTGTCCTCGTCGGACTGCTCGAATACGCCCTTGCCGAGGCGCTGCTGCACTCCGAGCACCTCGAATAGATTGAACTCGAGGTCACGGACGTTGCTCTTGTAGTGGCCCATCTGCTGCGCTCTCCTGTGCTCACGGCGACGTTCAGGTTCCCGGCCGCCATGCTACTCGCCGGTAACAAGAGGATATTCGCTGTTGTTGACGCAGTGCAAGTAGGGCCGGCTCAGATGTGGCGGACGAGACCATTCGCGGGGTGCTCCGGCCGCGGGGTCCGCACGACTGGCTGGCAGGGTTCCGCGGCGATGGTGAGCACGCCGATCCGGTAGGCCAGCGACACCGCGTGAGCCCTGTCGCGAGCCCGCAACTTGCGGAGGATGCTCTTTACGTGGGTGCGGACGGTCTCAACCGAGACGAACAACACCTTCCCGATCGACTGGTTGTCCAGCCCGTCCGCGATCAGCTCGAGTACCTGGTATTCACGGCGGGACAGTGGCTGGCGGGAGCCGGCGTGCCTACCGCCGGGCACGCCGCCTGCCAGCGCCGACAGACCAGGGTCGAGGAAGTGTCGTTCCAAGTGGGACCGGCGGATGGCTTCGAGGACCTGCGCGGGCTCGGCGGTGCGCAGCAGGATTCCTTGCACACCCGCTGCTGTCGCGTCCTGGATGTAGGCGGTGTTGCGGCAGGGGTCTCGCACCAGTGAGATGACGGTCAGGTTGGAGTCCGACGAGGTCAGCAGCCTGCACAGCTGGCCACGTGGGTCAAGGCCGGAATCCACCAGCACGACGTCGGGGCGCAGCCGCTCCCGCATCACGATGGCAGCCTGTGCGTTGGGGGTGGCACCGATCCAGTGCAGCCCTGCGGTCTGGTTGACCAGGGCGGACAGTCCCTCGCGGAAGAGTGGCATGGGATCGACGAGGATCACCCCGAGTTGCCTGCCGGCTGTCGCGCCGCCTGCCGCCCCCCGTAGTGCCTGGGTTGTGGCCTTGCTGGGCATAGGCCCTCCGCTCTTTCCGTCCGTCCATCTGAGGTGACGGCCTCGCACGGACGCCATGACGTCGGAGCACGCATCGGATTCGGATCGTTCGCTCTCTCACCCACAGCGGTGATAGTGATGGTAATCACGATGTGCTTGGTGTGCAGTGCAACTCAACGGCACTCTGCGTGCTGGTGGTTCGGCGGCAAATGCCAGGCGGGAACTCGTGGTTTGCTCGTAAGGTCGGCGGCGTGACGGATGAGAAGCTCCCGGTAGCCGAGTTCGCGTTTTCCGGACCGCTGCGCGACAAGCTGGTGGCGGCGATCCTCGATGGTCGGAAAATCTCGACTTCGAGCCTGCTTGCGGAATATCAAGCCGGTGAGGCGCTGCCAGAGGTAGGTGCCCGCGAGTTGGTGATTGATTCCGCGGGTGAAAGCGTCGCGGTCATCGAAACCATCCAGGTCGACTTGGTGCGGCTTGCCGACGTCGGCTTGGACCACGCGATCGCCGAGGGCGAGGGGTTCCGTTCGGTGGCCGAATGGCGGGCAGCACACCTGGAGTTCTGGCGGGGCGAGGAGCTGCGCGCAGAGCGGGCCGGCCTTGGCCTGCCCGCCCTGACGATTGACGACGACACCATGGTCGTCGCGCAGCGCTTCCGGAGAATTACCTGATCACTCGTGCGATAGCCCTCGCCAGTACCTGGTGACCGTAGCTGGACGGGTGGATGTTGCAGGTACCGTTCGGGAGCTTGACCAGCAGCCCCGCAGCGCAGGTATCGCCACCGTGTGATGCGGCGGCACGCAGGAATGCGGTGAAGCCGTCCGCCACGGTGCCGCGGTATCGCAGCGTGGGGGCGATCAGTGCGGCGTTGAGGGCGATGGTCTCGGCGTCCTGCTGTGCGTCGCGGTAGTCGAGGGAGTAGTAGCTCACCAGAACCAGCTTGTGGTGGTAGTGGGCATCGTGGCGGAGCGCGGCGTAAATCGTGCCGAGATTCGTGCTTACCTGCTTCAGTGCGGTGGCGAAGTCGCTGCCGGTGCACTGGTCGGCGGTGCTTTCCTGGCAGAGGAACATGTCGTTCGCGCCGATGTTGATCGTCACCAGCCGCGTGCGGGGGTGTTCGCGCAGGTAATGCACGGCGTAGCCCAACTGGGTGCCGGAATAGTCGACATGCAGCGGATACACCGTGCGGTATCCGTAAGGCGAGCCGAGGCTGTTCTCGCAACCGTTGCTCTGCGCGCCCGCGGTGATCATGCTGGCTGTGGTCTCGCCAGGACAGGAAGCGTTGCTCAGGGACAGACCTCGATGCCGTGCGAGATCCCTCGGATAGCCGACGAAATTAGCCGCGTTGAGATAATCCGCTGGCGGCGTCACTTGTGGTGGCCGGTAACCGAACGCCACCGAATCGCCAAGCGCAAGGTAACCGGTGCCGGTGTGCACGGGCTGTGCGGCGGCGGCAGGCAGCGCCGGTACCAGCGCCATCGCTATCGCCAGGATCAGGCCGAATCCGTATCTCGCTGCCCGGTGTCGTGCGCTCCTAGCCATGTCCGCCCGCCTTCCGCTCGACCGTTCCATCCGACCCATGTGGGGGTAATTCTCCTGGATCTGCGGCTGCGGCGCCAGTGCTATTCGGATTCTCCGGCTGCCGCTCGAACCT